>CADDYR010000175.1 GCA_902810765.1 Chloroflexota bacterium | reverse complement strand
GCCTCGACCTCGCCACCCTCACCTGTACCACCTAGCCTGGGACTCGAACATCCTCCGGTACAAGCCTCCCCTCTCCATCAGCTCCTCGTGAGTGCCCTCCTCGATGATCCTCCCCCCATCCAGCACCACCACCCTGTCCGCGAGCCTCGCCATCCCCAATCGGTGAGAGATCAACAAGGCAGTCCTGCCTCGGGCAAGCTCCGTGAAGCGCTCGAACAGCCTCAGCTCGGCAATGGGATCGAGCGCAGCCGTGGGCTCGTCCAGGACCAGCACCTCGGCATCCCGATAAAAAGCCCTCGCCAGCGCCACCCTCTGCCACTGCCCTCCAGATAGGTCCACTCCCCCCACCTCGGGTCCCAACAGGGTCCTTATCCCCTCGGTAAGACCACGGGCTATCTCCTCCGCCCCCGCCCTCTCCAGAGCCTCCCACACCCTGCGCTCGTCCAACGGATCCTGTGGATCCCCCAGCCACACGTTCTCGCAGAGGGTGAGCTCGTATCGGGTGAACAGCTGGAACACCCCGGACATACCCTGCCTCAAAGACACCGGCTCTATCCGGGTGTAGTCCAGCCCGTCGGCGGTGATCCTGCCCTCGTCCGGCCGGTACAGCCCGGTGAGCAGCCTGGTGATCGTGGTCTTGCCTGCCCCGTTGGCTCCCACCAAGGCCACCCTCTCCCCCGCTCGGATATGCAAGCTCACGTCCCGGAGTGCGGGCACCTCTGAGCCCGGGTAGGTGTACCACACCCCCTCGAAGCTGATCCCCTCCACCAACGGACGAGGAAACGGACGGAGGGTGGCGCGCACCGCAGGGATGTTCGAGGATTGGCCGGAGGCGAGTGCGGGCCGCGCCCCGTCCCCGAGGGCGCCCACCACCTCCTCGACGGGCTGCCTCGTGAACGCGCGGAAGGCGCTGGCGTAGCCGGAGTGCTCGCCCAGCCCCTGCAGGGCGGCGCCCAGGCCGAACAGGCTGCCGGTGATGCCGTTGAGCGACTGGAACAGCAGCGCGTAGCCGCCGGCGGTGGCGTGGACGAGGCCCGCGGAGATGATCCACCACAGCCCGCCCAGCACGACCACCGAGCTCGCGATGTTCGCCGACCTGAGCCTCAGGTTCATCCTGAGCAGCAGCTGCCGGCGCTCGATGCGGTTCTTCCAGAACAGCTCCGCCCAGCGGCCGAGCAGGTATCCCGCGAGGCCGTACAGCCTGACCTCCTTCGCGAACCGCCGGTCGGTGAGCACCCGGGCGTAGTACTCGGACAGCCTCTGCTCCCTCGTCTGCCGGTTCACCAGCCCGTAGTTGATCTGCCCGCTCACGACCCATCCGACGACCACGGGCACGTTCGAGGCGAGGATGACCGCGAGCAGCAGCGGCGTGAGGCTCGCGAGCGCCACCGCGTACCCGAGGAGCTGCGGGATCGCCCGCACCACCTGCTGGGCCTGGTCGAGCAGCTGGGGCGCGCGGGTCTCCACGTCCGATATCACCAGGCTCAGCTGGTCGTAGTAGCCCTGGTGCTCGAACGAGGCGAGGTCGAGCATCGAGGACTTGCACATCACCCGCTCCTGGAGGGTCGAGCCCGTCTCCTCCCTCACCGCGGCCTGGAGCCAGGGCTGCACGCCGGTGAGCGCCCGGTCCAGCAGCAGCGAGGCCACGAGCAGCCCGAGCCACAGGAAGGTGTGGGCGGCCTCTCCACCCCTGAGCTGGGTGGCGAGCGCGTCCACGAGCGACTTCGTGAGCCACAGCTGCGCGGGCACGAGCAGCCCCTGAAGGAGCGCGATCGCGGTCCAGCCCCAGAAGGGGAGCGGCGTCGTGCGGGCCATCAGGCCCACGAGCCACAGGAGGTCGAGGAACATCCGGAGTCGGCCGGGCGTCTCCTTCTGCAGCACGGGCGCGGGCTTCGGAAGAGCCTCCGGCCGGGCGACCGCCACCGCCTAGCCCTTCCGCGCGCCGTGCACGGCGATCACGCGCGCTGTGTCGCGCGCGATCACGACCTCCAGAACGGCCGGGCTCGTCAGGCTCTCGATCCGCTCCACTATCGCGGGGACTCCGCCCGCCTCCGTCTGGAGCGCCGGGAGCGTGCGGATGCGTCCCTGCTCGCTCCAGAAGCGCCGGGCCTCGGGCGTGCCCATCGCGACTCCGGTGGTCGTGCTGAGCCCATCGAGGTGGCCGCAGTGGGGGCAGTCGGTGCGCAGGTCCCGGTGTCCGTGGAACTCGTACTCGCTCATCCTGACCGGCACGTCGCCTCCGCACCGGATGCACTTCACGGTGAGCCCGATGATGCCGTTCGCCGTGAGCTCGCGGGAGCGCGCCTTGAACCTGTTCCACGCGACCTTGTAGCTCCTGGCGTGCCCCATCACGTCCTGAGGATCGAGGCCGAGCACCGCCGCCATCCGTGATGCCCACGCCTGGATGGGCTTCTCCACCCACGGATGGCAGGCCGGGCAGCGGACCATCAGCTCCTCGCCCGAGAGATACCTCGCCACGAGTCTGCGCTGCCCGCACATCGAGCACCACAGCCTCGTCTCGAACCACTCGCACTCGGCCGGGACGAGGCCGAACTCCGATGCCTCGTCCCTGAGCTCGGTCGTCAGGATCCTGCGCAGCGCGAGCCTGCCCCGGTGCAGCCGGGCCTCCACCGCGCCCTCGGTGAGCCCGAGCCTCGCCGCAACCTCCGCCTGAGGCCACTCCTCGACGTACTTCTGGATGAGCACGTCCCGCGTCTCGGGCGGCAGTAGGGCCATCGCCCGGTCGAGCAGCCGCGCGAGGTCGTCGCGCTCGAGCTCGACCTCGAGGTCGTAGTCGTCGGCGGGCTCGTCCTCGATGTCCCCCACGCTGGTCACGAGCCTGTTGCGCGAGCGTGCCCTGAGCCACCTGAGGCAGACGTTGCGGGCGATGCCGATCAGCCAGGGCTCGCGCACGCCCTCGTCGCGCAGGCTGTCGGCCTTCCGCCACGCCTCGAGCAGCGTCTGCTGCGCGAGATCCTCGGCCGTGAAGGGGTCGCCGGTGATGCTCGCGCAGTACCGCGCCACGACCTCGCGGTCGCGGGCGGTGATGCCAAAGGTCGTCGTGCTCGACATTCCAGGCCTCCGTATCCCTCTCTACCTGTATACCGCCCGAGCGCGCCGAAATCCTACGCAGAAATCTCTCCAATCCGGATAGTATCACCACGGGCTATACTGGGGCGTCGCGACGAAGACAGGAGGTGCGCCCTATGCCCGGGGACGAGGGTCGGCTCAGCGAGGAGGAGAGGGAGCGCATACGCGGCTGGTACGAGCAGGCGCGAGAGCTGGGGATATCCGATCTCGACTTCTTCCGCGAGATGAGCCCGATCCTGGGCGAGGAGGCGATAGAGGAGGCTCTGGAGATGCGCTCTCCCCGTCAGGGCCACCCCGGTAATACCGGTTCTGCCTGAAGCCGGCGCTCTCACCCCCACCCACGCCCTCCCCGCCTAGCAGGGAGCAAGCGGCTCTCCCCACTACCGGGGTAAAACGGCATCGGGTGATCGGCCTGTCATACTGAGCCCGCAGGCCGAAGAATCCGCAGCCTCCGGGCAGAGCCTTCGCGGAGTTTACCCCTTCGCTCAGGGCAGGCTCCGCTTGCTGCTCTTCTCATCGCTGGATCGGATATGAGTGCTCGCATAATATATGGAGCGTACGGATTAGCACGGGGTGCTATGGTGTGGATTATAGTCACAAGCCAACCTAGCCGGATTGTTGGTGGACATCGACTGATGGTGGGGGCTCGGAGAGTCCGTGCTCATGCCTTATTCATATCGTTGTCCATAGCGGCCTTGCTGGTCATGGGATGTATATCTCCCCATACGGAATCTCACGTATCTGTGCAGTCGAACGGTGCTACCACAGTCACTAAGACGACGCTATCATCCCTCGCCACCAATAGCCCTACCGCTACTACGAGAGCGATTGGGCGTCCAAACATGCCTATGAGCAACGGCCTGCCGATCGCACGGCATACGTATGTGCCTCCGGTGGCTGTGCTGGTGACATCGGACGACCCCGAGCTCCCGTTGGGATGCAGGCCATGGCAGATGGCTGGCCTGATTACACAGTTCTTCGCGGCGTTCAATCGTGGTGATACACATCGGTTGGCTGCTTTCTTTCCACAGGAATTCGAGACATCTGATGTGTATCCAGCAGGCGAGTGGTACTCAGTAAAAGGGGATCGCGGCGTTGTGGCCTACGATACACCATCCCTCCTGCGGTACTTAAAGCAAAGACATCATGCTCGGGAGCGTTTGGCTCTGATCGAGGTAGAGGTGACGCGGGCTTGGAGCAAAGGGCACGTGGGGCTAAGCTTCCTACTCATTCGAAGAGCAGACGATTTGAGGCCTTTGCCAGAGAACGAGACTCCCAATTACGTCGGAAAGGCCGATGTTGACTGTGGGAATCAGACCTTCGGAGTCTGGAGCATTGCAGAGATCAGAAAGAGTGAACATACGGGAATGTGCCCGGAGCCCCGTGGCTGGAAGCTGCAGGATGGAGCGATCGCTTGTTCCTCACGGTAGGTGCTCTAGCCCGGATTATTCACGGGGTTAGGTTGAGGAAGGGGGGCCCGACCCGCTAAGGTCGAGTTGTTCGACGACAAGACCTAGCGAGGAGGCCCCCTTTGGTGGATCGTGCCACAACGACGACACACTCTGATACCCTCGCCGGACTATGCCTTGGGGCAGCATCCGACGGAGGTAGGCTCGCCAGCGAGGGTGGTGGACGGTGTGGCGCGGCTCGAGGACGGGACGATCACCGGCAGCGTGCTCACGATGGACCAGGCGCTGCGCAACCTGCGGGAGATGGTCGGGCTGTCGCTGTCGGACGCAGTGCGCACTCTTTCGCTCAATCCGGCGGAGTCCACGGGCGGTCCGGGCGACCATCTGCCGGGGCGAGGTGGCGTACGCCGCGGGCGGTTGGGGGGAGATGATCGCAGTAGCGACTGCCAGGGCCTGAGCAGGGATCCGACGAGGTGCGATATCCGTCCGACCACCGGTCAAGAGGAGGCGTAGTCGGAGATCGGGCGGACAAGGATTCCTCGCCTTCGGCTCGGAATGATGGTGGGCGACGACCTCGATGATTACGCGTGGGCGAGGACCGAGTGCCGAGCAGGGCTCCTGACGGATGGGCTCTGCCACCCAGCACTCGATCCTCATCGCTCAGCACTGACGTCCTACGTGTGCTGCTCCGGGTTGTCCCAGTACCACGTCTCGGGGTCGTACGCTGCCGGCACGGGATAGATCCAGGTGTTGACCCAGGCGTGCAGAGGGAGCTGGTCTCTCGTGGGCACGTTCTTCAGCCCATTCTTGACGAGCTCGGCGCGCGGCCAGTTCTCGACCACTCCGAGGAAGAACGGCCCTTGCTCCATGTGGACCTTGAACACCTGCCATATGTACTGGTAGCGCTTCAGCTCGTTCGTCTCGAGCCGCGCCTTGTTGTACAGCTCCCACAGCCTCTTGGCGATCGGGAAGAAGTCCTTGTCGGGCGGTCCCATCCGGGGCGGGTGGCGCTTCCAGGGATCGACGTGCAGCTCCGGGTCCTTCGTGCTCGTGCCATTCATGACCCACCACTGTCCCTCGAGGGGCGCCCAGTGGTCGGGCGCGACGGGAATGACCCATCCCGGGTAGATCAGGGGCTGGTTGTCGCCCACCTCCCAGGCCGTCGTGCTCGTGAGCTGCGCGCCGTACCACTTCGTCTGCCAGGACAAAGCATTCACGGGGTTCGGTACGGCCTTCACTCCCACGGCCCCCCAGCTCTTCGCGAGTATCTCGTCCTTCTGTATGTGCTCCCTGGACGTGCCGCTCGGGTAGTCGAGGTTGATCTGCAGCTTCCTGCCGCTCGGCAGCTCCCTGAAGCCGTCGCCGTTCGTGTCCTTGAGCCCCAGCGCGTCGAGCATCTTCTTCGCGCGCTCCGGATCGTGCTCGAGGTAGCTCTCCTTCCACTGCTTGTGTATCTGAGGCCCCTTGCCGATGTGGAAACTCTTCCCCTTCGGGCTCAGCGTGCCGGTGGTGAGCTCGCCGGTGTCGAAGTACACCGTCTTGCGCACCGTCGCGCGATCGTAGGCGTACGACAGCGCCTGCTTGAACTTCGGGTTCCGGATCAGCTTGCGAAGCTCAGGGTCGGGATAGTCGTGGTTGAAGAAGAAGATGGAGCCGGTGCCGGAACCGGAGTCCCAGAGGAGCATGTTGTAGTCGCCCTTCTGCTGGGCCGCTTTGAGGATGCCGTAGTCGTTCGGCGCGATGGGCGCGTAGCCCCCGTGGACGTAGTCGAACTTGCCCTGCGTGTACTGGAGCTTCAGCACCTCGGGGTCCTGCACGTTGTAGATAATCACCTGGTCTATGTACGGCAGCTGCTGCCCCCAGCGGTCTATGCACCAGTAGTAGGGGTTGCGCTCCCAGATCGAGTACTGCCCCTTCTTGTACTGCTTCAGCCTGTACCCTGTGAGCACCGGGTTGTCGGGGTTCGTCGCGAAGTCCCACTTCGCCCAGTACGTGTCCTGCCAGCTCTTGTTCTTCTTCACCGCGGGGTTGTACTTCGGGTGGAACTGCTTCATGTAGTGCTTGGGCACGACCCAGGCCGGTCCCAGTCCCCGGTTGACGTTCGCCGCGATCCTCTCGGGGATGATCGGAGCGGGCGCGTCGAACACGAGCTTGAGGGTGTAGTCGTCCACCTTCTGCATCTTGCCGGGCGTGTCGGTGCCCGACTTCATGTCGTCCGGCACGGCCTGCTTGAAGGGCTTGTACAGGACCTCGTCCTCCCACCAGTAGATGATGTCATCCACGGTGAACGGCTGCCCGTCCGACCACCGAAGTCCCTTTCGAAAGCGAAGCGTCCACTCGCTCTGGTCGTCGTTTGGCTCCCACGACTCGGCGAGCCCCGGACCTATCTCGAGCGCGTCGTGACGATACCTGAGGATTGAGTGGCCGTACATGGACTCCTGCTGAAAGTGCGTGGTGCCCCAGTCGCTCGTGTCGGAGTAGCCCTGGGTCATCTTGCCGCCGTACCTGCCCTTCACCAGCCAGTCGTGCGGCACGACGTATGGGTTCTGCGGCAGGCGCTTCTCGACGGGAGGCAGCTTGCCCGCCTTCACCATCTCCGCGAGGGTTGGCGCCTCGCTCAGCTTGCCGTGGTACGTGAGCACCGTGGCGGTCCCGCCTCCGGTGTAGGCGGGGGCGGACGTCTGCGTGACCTGCGCCGCCGTGGGCGGGACTCCCGCGGGCTTCGTCGGAACCCCACCTCCCCTGGTCGCGCCGCCCTTGGGCGCGTTCGAGGAGGTCGTGGCCCCGCCGCACGCGGCCAGCACCGTGCCCGCGGCGGCCACCGCCGAGAGCCTCAGAAACCCTCTTCGGTCTATCGTGTCGCTGTGCCTCTTCATATGAGTATCCCCCTGTCTTCCCGGCGTTATCTCAACGCCCCTGACTTCCCCTGAGCTGCGAGGCTCGGTTGCGTCTCCCCCGTTACGAACCCGGGCAGCCACTGCGCCTCTGCCTCGATCATCTCGTCGACCATCTCCCGGATCCGGTCGAGCGTGAGCAGGGCCCCGGTCAGGGGGTCGAGCATGACCGCGTGGTACACGTGCTCGCGGTCCTGCCGGAGCACGGCCTCCACCGCCAGCCTCTGCACGTTGATGTTGGTGAGGTTCACCGCGGCGCACTGCGGCGGCAGCTCCCCCACTGAGGTCGGCTGCACGCCGTTGCCGTCCACGAGGCAGGGCACCTCGACGCAGCAGCCCTCGGGCAGGTTCGCGATGAGCCCGCGGTTCTCGACGTTGCCGTAGATCACGCGCGGCACGCCCGTCTCGATGCTGTGGATGATGATCGAGCCGTACTCGACGGACGGCTCCAGCCTCTCCTTCATGCGCCCGAGCTTTCGCCTGAGCTCCCCCTCGTCGTGCTCGAGGCAGATCTGATAGTAGTCCCACCGCCTCGGTATGAACTCGTTCACGGCCTCCGGACTCTTGCGGAAGTACGGCACGTACTCGGAGGCGTGGTGGCTGGATTCGGTGTGGAAGTAGCCGAACACGTCCATGAGCTCCGTCCTGACCCTCTCCGCTGCCCCCTCGTAGGTCGAGGCCGCGCGGGCCGGGTCGCTGTGGTCCCCGCTGTCCTCGGCTACGTCCGCCAGCTCCCTTCGCGGCAGGTGCCTGCGCCTCATCACCTCTCTGAGGCGGGGGTAGAGGTCCTCGTCGCCCCGTCGGAACTGTAGGAACCACGCCTGGTGGTTGATGCCCGCCGCGATGTAGCGCACCTCGTCGTAGGGCACGCCGAGCTCGCGGGCGAGCATGCGGGATGTGCCCTGGACGCTGTGGCAGAGTCCCACCGCCCTGACGCCGAGCCTGGAGAGGAGCCAGCAGTTCATCGCCATCGGGTTGGCGTAGTTGATCAGCAGCGCGTGGGGGCACAGCTCGCGCACGTCGAGGGCGATCTCCTCGTAGGCGGGCGCGGACCGGAGGAAGCGGAACACCCCGCCCGGCCCGAGCGTGTCCCCGACCGGCTGGTCGAGCCCGTACCTGCGCGCGATCTCCACGTCGAACCCGTACGCCTCCACCCCGCCCACCTGGAAGGTCACCACGACGTAGTCGGCGCCGTCGAGCGCGCGCCTGCGATCGGTGGTGGTCTCCACGCGCGTCGGGAAGCCGTAGTG
>CADDYR010000174.1 GCA_902810765.1 Chloroflexota bacterium | reverse complement strand
TCCTGATACTGTCGCCCACCTCGTCGTGCAGCTCGGTAGGGAACGGTCCCTCGCCGACGCGCGTCATGTACGCGTGCATCACGGCGACCACGGGTACGACGGCCCCGGGCGGCAGGCCGGCCGAGGCGAGCGCGCCCGCGGCGCCCGTCTGCGAGCTCGTCACGTAGGGGTAGGTCCCGACGTCCAGGTCGAGCAACGCTCCCTGCGCCCCCTCGAGGAGGATGGGGCTTCCCCTGTGCCAGGCTGTCCGCAGCTCGTGCTCGACGTCGCGGATCCTCGGCCCGAGGGCCTCGGGCCAGCGGCTCACCTGCTCGAGCATCTCGGCGCAGTCCGGTGCCTGGGCGTTGTACACCCGCTCAAGACGGGCGCACGCCAGCTCGGCGTTCCTGCGCACCTTCTCGAGGAAGCTCGCGGGGTCCAGCAGGTCTCCGACCCGCAGCCCCTCGCGCGCCGCCTTGTCGGTGTAGGCGGGGCCCATGCCCTTGCCGGTCGTGCCTATCCTCGCACCGAGCCTCATGCGCTCCTGCGCGAGGTCGAGCGCGCGGTGGTACGGCATCACGAGGTGCGCGCGCTCGCTTATGTAGAAGGAGCTGAGGTCCACCCCGCGGCCCTCGAGCTCGGCCACCTCCTCGATGAGCGCGGTCGGGTCCACGACCACGCCGGAGGCGAGCACGGCCCTGACGCCGGGATGAAAGATGCCGCTCGGCACCTGGTGGAGCGCGAAGCTCCCGAGCTCGTTCACCACGGTGTGCCCCGCGTTCGCGCCGCCGCCGTAGCGCACGTTGTACTCGAAGCGGTCGGCCAGGAGGTCGACGACCTTCCCCTTGCCCTCGTCCCCCCAGTGTCCACCGAGTATCACCGCGACCGACATTCGAACCTCCTGGCTGCCAACGAGATTCCGCGCCACGGCATTATATACGCTCGATCGGGGCACAGTGGCAACCAGACACCCGTAAACGGTAAAATGGAAGGCTGAAAGCAAGACGTTTCGAGGCTTTCCTGGCCTTGCGAAGGAGATTCCATGGAGATCGGAGTAGTAAAGCCCGTAAACATAAATGACGAGATGCGCTCATCGTACCTCGATTACTCGATGAGCATGATCCTCGCGCGGGCGCTACCCGACGTGTGCGACGGGCTGAAGCCGGTGCATCGGCGGGTGCTGTACGCGATGCTCAAGCTCGGCCTGGGCTCGAGCTCGCGGTACCGCAAGTGCGCGGGTATCGTCGGCGAGGTGCTGAAGCTGTACCACCCGCACAGCGACGACGCGGCCTACGACACGCTCGTGCGCATGGCCCAGGACTTCTCGCTCCGCTACCCACTCGTGGACGGTCAGGGCAACTTCGGCTCGGTGGACGGCGACGCCGCCGCCGCGATGCGCTACACCGAGGCGAAGCTCACGCCGCTCGCCGAGGAGATGCTGGCCGACATCGAGAAGAACACGGTCGACTTCAAGGACAACTACGACGGGTCGGACCGGGAGCCCGTGGTGCTGCCTTCGCGCATCCCGAACCTGCTCGTCAACGGCTCCGACGGCATCGCGGTGGGCATGGCGACGAAGATCCCGCCGCACAACATGCGCGAGGTCTGCGACGGCCTGGCCTACCTGATAGACCACCCGGACGCCACGGCGGAGGACCTGGCGAAGATCATCCCCGGGCCGGACTTCCCGACGGGCGGGATCATCCTCGGGCGCGAGGGGATCCTCGCCGCGCAGGGCACCGGCAAGGGCCGGCTCGTGGTCCGCGCGAAGGCGCACATCGAGGAGATCCGGGGCGGGCGGCACGCGATCATCGTGACTGAGCTCCCGTACCAGGTGAACAAGGCGGCGCTCATCGAGAAGATCGCCGACCTCATCAAGGAGGAGCGGGTCGCGGGCATCACGGACCTGCGCGACGAGTCCGACCGCTCCGGGATGCGCATCGTGATCGAGCTGCGGCGCGAGGCGCAGCCGAACAAGATCCTCAACCAGCTCTACAAGTACACGCAGCTCCAGACCACCTTCGGCGTGAACTCGATCGCCGTCGTGGACGGCACCGTGCCGCGGACGCTCACCCTCAAGCAGATGATGCGGCACTACATCGAGCACCGCCGGGAGGTCGTGCACCGGCGCACCGAGTACGAGCTGGAGCGGGCGCGAGCGCGCGCTCACGTGCTCGAGGGGCTGAAGATCGCGCTCGACAACCTCGACGCGGTGATCAACACGATCCGCAGCTCCCGCAGCGCGGAGTCCGCCCGCAACAAGCTCATGAAGGACTTCTCGCTGAGCGAGGTCCAGGCCCAGGCGATCCTCGACATGCAGCTCCGCAGGCTGGCGGCCCTCGAGCGGCAGAAGATCGAGCAGGAGCTGAAGGACGTGCTCAAGACGATCGCCCGGCTCGAGGACATACTCGCCCATCCGGCGAAGGTGCTGAAGATCATCAAGGACGACCTGGCCGAGATCAAGGAGAAGTACGGCGACGAGCGCCGGACGATGATCGTGGACAGCACGGGGGACATCAGCGACGAGGACCTGATCCCGAACGTGCAGGTCGCGATCAGCGTGACGAAGCGGGGCTACATCAAGCGCCTCCCGAACGACACTTACCGGACCCAGCGCCGCGGCGGGCGGGGGATCACCGGGATGGTCACGCGCGAGTCGGACGCGGTCGCCCACCTGGTCGTCTGCAACACGCTCGACAACCTGCTGTTCTTCACGAACCGCGGCAAGGTCTTCCAGCTGAAGGCGCACGAGGTCCCGGACGCGGGGCGCACCTCGCGCGGGCTGCCGCTGATCAACCTGATCAATGTCGAGCCCGCCGAGAAGGTCACCGAGGTAATTGCCGTCCGCACGTTCGACGCCCGGAAGTACCTGACGTGTATCACGCTCAAGGGCAAGATCAAGCGCACGAGGCTGGACGAGTTCGCCGCCGTCCGCTCCAACGGGCTCATAGCGATGACGCTGGAGGACGGCGACGAGATGACCGACGTTCGGATGTCGTCCGACTCGGACGACATATTGGTGCTGACCGCGAACGGCATGGGGCTCAGGTTCCACGCGAGGCAGGTGCGCGCGATGGGGCGCCCCGCCGCCGGGGTGACCGCGATCAAGCTCGCCGAGGACGATAGGGTCATAGCCATGGAGGTCGTCCGGGACGAGGACGAGATCCTGATGGTGAGCAGCGAGGGTTACGGCAAGCGTACCAGTGCGAGCGAGTTCCTTCCGCACGGCCGCGCCGGGATGGGGCAGCGCGCCTTCAAGATCAGCGGTCGTACCGGCAGGCTCGTGTCGGCGCGCGTGGTGCCGGAGGGCTCGGAGGTGCTGCTGGTGTCCGCGGCGGGCCTGGTGGTGCGCATCGCGAGCGAGAGCGTGAGCCAGCAGGGACGGTCCGCCCAGGGCGTGGGCATCATGAGCCTGAAGGACGGTGACAAGATCGCCAGCATGGCGGTGGTCCAGCCGGTGCTTCCGGCTCCGAGCCGGAACGGCCAGCCGTCCTGACGCGGAGCCGGGGCCGCGCCCACCGCCGGGTACGCCTATCAGGTGTTCACGCGGAATCTGTATCGGCGGGGGCATCGGCTGCTACGGGCTCTCCTGGGAGGGGGTCGGGCGCGGCGAGCCGGGACCTGCGGCGGAAGCGGCGGACCAGGTAGATCGCGAGCACGACCGCGAGGACGCACACGAGCCCGATCTGCCCGCCCAGGCCGATAGCCTTGAGCGCGGCCTCCAGCCTGTCCCGGTTGCTGCCCAGCCAGTAGCCGAGCACGCCGTTCAGCGCGCTCCAGAAGAGCGCCATCGGCAGGGAGAGCGAGATGAACCTGCGATACGGCAGCCCCGCGGCCGCGCCTCCCATGAACATCGTGGAGCGCGGGATGGTGTTCGTGTAGGCGAGCAGCAGCGCGGGCAGCGCCCGCCAGTGCAGCAGCGTCGCCATCGGCGCGATCCGGCCCCCGGTGACCCGCTGGATGGTGCGCGTGCCCCTGCGCCCGACCAGGTAGTCCAGATGGTCTCCTGCGGTGAACCCGAGCGCCCCCAGCGCGATCACGAGCGGGAGCGCGAGCCCTCCGCTCTGCGCGTAGAACCCTCCGAGTGCCACGAGTATGCCTCCGGGGATCGCCCACGCGAGGAAGAAGGTATGCTCCAGGAGCGCCGCGAGCAGCACCAGCGGATAGCCGTAGGTCGCGTACAGCGGCTCGAGCGCGTCGAGTATGGTCTCGATGATGTGCGGCAGGCCCACTCGCGTCCTCCTAGCCAGCCCGCGCGTCCGTGCGGGAGCGCCGGACGTTGAGCCACCAGCCGAGCGCGAGCACGCCGGCCACCACCACGCCGATCACGCTCCACTCGAACCACGGGAAGGACACGTGCAGCCAGGACATCACCACGGGGTCCTCGAGGATCATCTCCGCCGCGGTGTACGCGAGCACGCCCGCGCCCAGGTACACGAGCCACGCGAAGCGGTTCATCAGCGTCGCCACGAGGCTGCTGCCGAACAGGATCAGCGGCATGCTCAGCGCGAGCCCGAAGAGGAGCAGCGGCAGGCTGCCGTGGGCCGCACCGCCGACCGCGAGGATGTTGTCGAGGCTCATCACGACGTCCGCCAGGATGATCGTGCGCACGGCCTCGAACAGCGAGCCCCCCTCCTTGACGTCGTGGCCCTGCCTCTGGTCTCGGAGCAGCTTGAGCGCGATCCACAGCAGCAGCAAGCCGCCCGCGGCCTGGAGCAGGGGTATGCCCAGCAGCACCGCGACGAGCGCCGTGAAGAGCACCCTCAGCCCGATCGCCCCGCCCGCGCCGAGGATGATCGCCCTCCGGCGCTGGTCGGGCGGCAGGTTGCGCGCGGCCATGCCGATCACGACGGCGTTGTCTCCGCTCAGCACGAGGTCTATGACCACGATGCTGAAGATCGCCTGGATGAACTCGGGATTCACCGTTGCTCCTCAAGCGCAGGGCCGGCACCTCCGCGTGGGTGGTTGCCGACCCTGCTGACTACTGCCGCTTGCCGTGTCGGGCGAGCGCTAACCGACCGCCTTTCTGCGCTCGTCGCGCGCGTCGGGCGTCCAGAGCGAGAGCGTGACCTCGCGCGACCCGCCCGCCAGCGCCGTGACGCGCTGCACGGTCCAGCCGCTCGCGACCATGCGCCGCGTGCGCTTCTCCATCTCCTCCCGGCTCCGAAAGCGCAGCGTCTCCGTCCTGTGCGTCAACTCACCACTCCTCTCCCGTGCCCGGTCAGCGCGGCAGGTACGCGAACGAGTCCGAGTCGCCGTGCAGCGCCATCGCCTCGAGGCGCTCGACCCGCTTCTGCACCGGCGGGTGCGTGCTGAACAGCGCCGCGAGACCCGCGCCAGCGCCCGCGAACGGGTTCACGATGTACATGTGTGCCGTAGACGGGTTCGCGCGGGCGGACGGTATCGCCTGCGCCCCGCGCTCGAGCTTGCGGAGCGCGCTCGCGAGGGCCAGCGGGCTGCCCGATATCCTCGCCCCTCCGGCGTCGGCCGCGTACTCACGCGAGCGCGAGATCGCGAGCTGGATGATCATCGCCGCGATCGGCGCGAGGAAGATCATCAGCAGGGAGCCCAGGAGCGAGCCCGCTCCGCCCTCCTCGTCGTCCTGATTGGCGCCGCCGAAGATGAACGCCCACTGAGCCATGTTCGCTATGAGCGTGATCGCGCCCGCGATGGTCGCGGCCACGGCGGAGATCAGCGTGTCGCGGTGCCTGACGTGCGCGAGCTCGTGCGCGATCACGCCCGCCAGCTCGTCGCGCCCGAGCAGGTTCAACAGCCCGGTGTTGACCGCCACGGCCGCGTGCTCGGGATTGCGCCCGGTCGCGAACGCGTTGGGCGACGGGTCGTTGATGATGTACAGCCTCGGCATCGGAAGCTTCGCGCGCGCGGCCAGCTCCGCGACCAGCGCGTACAGCTCCGGCGCCTCGCTCTGCGACACCTGCTTCGCCCCGGACATGCCCAGCACGATCTTGTCGCTGAACCAGTACGCGCCGAGGTTCATCACCACGGCGAGCCCCAGCCCGAACACCATGCCGGTCGGCCCGCCCAGCAGTCGGCCGCCGACCACGAGGATGCCGGCGAGCGTGGCCAGCAGCACCGTGGTCCGTAGGGTGCTACCAAATGACGACCTGGAAAACATCGGTTCCTCAGCTCCTCCTGCCACCCCGATCGGTGGCGTCGAACGGTGCGATCCCTAGATATGCCCGAGGTTGCTGTTGGAGAGCAGCTCCACCAGCTCCTGCGCGAGGCTCAGCGCGTACGCCGCCGCTCCCGCCACGGTCGCCTGAAGCGCCTTCGTCGTCGCGTTGTCCGACGGACCGGGCGCGGCGAGCCGGGGACCTATCTCCGCGACCTCGCTCTCCAGCCTCCGCAGCTCCGCCCTGAGGTGCTCGAGCCGCGGCAGCAGGTCGGCCTCGGTGAGCTCGTCGAGGCGTGCGCGGATCTCCTCAAGCGTGAGTCCCTGCGCCTGGAGCAGCTTGATCGCGCTCAGGCGGCGTGCCGCCTCCTCCCCGTAGAACCTGTGGCCACCCCTCGAGCGCCCCGCTGGAGAGATCAATCCACAGGTCGTGTAGTAGTCCACCGTCCGCGGGTTCACCCCGCAGATGTGCGCCAGCTCCCCAACCCGGTACCTCGGCTCCGCCTCCACGTTCACCTCCGAGCGAATCGCACACTCACTGTACGTTAATATACAGCAGGCCGCCGGTGCCCGGCAAGGCCCCATCCCGGCCAGCGTGTATAATGGGCACTCGAAGTCACTGGAGGGACTACATGGGCTGCAGAGGGTGCTTGGTTCGCCTCTTCCGCTGGGGGGTCTTCTTCGTCGCGGGGATGATCTTCAGGCGCTTCCAGCGTGGGCGCATGGAGCGTCGCTACCGCCGCTACTAGCGATCCGGCTGTCCCGCGGAATAAACTGACGGAGAAAACTGTTGTAGCTGTTAGCACATGCGACAGCGGAAGAGAGGACGATGGCCGAGAACAACACGCGCGAACTGATAATCATCGGCTCCGGCCCCGCGGGGTACACCGCGGCGATCTACGCCGCGCGGGCCGAGCTCAAGCCCCTGGTGCTCGCCGGCGGAGAGATGGGCGGCCAGCTGATGATCACCACCGACGTCGAGAACTACCCGGGCTTTCCGGACGGCATCCTCGGCCCCCAGCTGATGGACGCCTTCAGGGCTCAGGCCGAGAGGTTCGGCGCCGAGGTGATACCCGTGGACGTCACGAGGGTGGACTTCTCCTCGCGGCCGTTCAGGGTGTGGACCGGCTCCGAGGAGTACAGGGCAAGGAGCGTGATCGTCTCCACGGGCGCCTCGGCCAAGTGGCTGGGCGTGCCGGGAGAGGTCGAGTACAGGGGCCGCGGCGTCTCCGCGTGCGCCACCTGCGACGGCTTCTTCTTCAAGGGCAAGCGCGTGGTCGTCGTCGGGGGCGGCGACGTGGCGATGGAGGAGGCCACGTTCCTGAGCCGCTTCGCCACCTCGGTCACCGTCGTGCACCGGCGCGACCAGCTGCGGGCGAGCAAGAGCATGCAGCAGCGCGCGTTCAACGACCCGAAGATCAGCTTCGTGTGGGACTCGGTCGTGGAGGAGATCCTCGGCGAGGGTACCGTCACGGGCGTGCGCGTGAGGAACGTCAACACCGGCGAGACGGACGTCATAGAGACGGACGGCGTGTTCATCGCGATCGGCCACCAGCCGAACACCGAGCTGTTCAAGGGCCAGCTCGAGCTCGACGCGAAGGGCTATGTCGTGATGCCCAACCCGGAGACCGCCGAGACGAACGTCGAGGGCGTGTTCGCCGCCGGAGACGTGCGCGACCACCGGTACCGGCAGGCGGTCACCGCCGCGGGCGACGGCTGCAAGGCGGCGATGGACGCCGAGCGCTGGCTCGAGGAGCAGGGCGAGGCCGTCAACCTCGAGGCCGAGGTGTACTCCTTCCCCAGGTAAGGGTCCCGCGAGGGATGAGCAGCACAGCCAGGGGCGCCGACGACGGCGCCCCTCTCTTCTTCGTCTCATACGGACTCCGTGTAAGCACTTACCCATCGTCGTCCCGTGCCACCCGCGCCGTCATCCTGAGCGCGGCGAAGGGCTCAGGATGACAGACTCTTTACCCGGATTCGGTATCACCCTTTCATGAGGTCCGGAGCGGCAGCTCGAGCGCGTGTTCGTCCGCGCCGGGCCAGCTACATTACACGGGGATGCGTTTGCTATACTGTGTAGCGTGGGCTCACAGGGGTCGGTGCCGGAGCGGCCAAACGGGCCTGACTGTAAATCAGGTGGCGGAAGCCTTCGGAGGTTCGAATCCTCCCCGGCCCACCGGGCCCGTAGCCTGCTGTGCGCGCGCAGCGGGCTGTTGGCGTACAATATTTGTTCGAGGGACTGGCGCCCACGTAGCTCAGCAGGCAGAGCACATTCTTGGTAAGAATGAGGTCACCGGTTCGAGTCCGGTCGTGGGCTCCATCACGCGCAACAACCCCGATCTCCCGGATCTCCTCCGGGGTCTCAGCAGGCAATCAAGCAGCACGCCCGGCCACGCGAGATGGAATGGCCGGCAGGGAGGATCAGATTGGCGAAGCAGCGGTTTGAGAGGACGAAGCCCCACGTGAACGTGGGGACGATAGGGCACGTGGACCACGGCAAGACGACGCTGACGGCGGCGATCACGAAGGTGCTGGCTCTGAAGGGGCAGGCG
>CADDYR010000173.1 GCA_902810765.1 Chloroflexota bacterium | reverse complement strand
GGTGTGCCACTTCGGCGACTTCGGCCAGTCGGAGCTCAGATCCGAGCAGCGCCGCGCGATAGGCCAGCCCGACCTGCTGTTCCTGCCGGTCGGGGGAGGGCCAACGCTGTCCGTGGAGCTCGCGGCCAGGCTGACCCGCGAGCTACGGCCGAGGTGGCTCGTGCCGATGCACTATCGCACGCCCGCGATCGGCTTCCTCGAGCCGGTAGAGGTGTTCCTGGAAGCAGCGCGCGGGCTCAGAGTCCTGCAGCTCGACTCTCCGGAGCTCGACACCGCGAGCCTGCCGTCGGACGGCGACACAGCGGTCGTCCTGCTCTCCGCTCCGCAGGCGTCGTAATCGCCGCTAAGCATCTTCCTCGAGCAGGGGAAGGGTGAACGAGAAGGTGCTGCCTTCCCCCTCCACGGAGGACACGGCCATCGTGCCTCCGTGGCGCTCGACGATCACCCTGCTGATGTACAGCCCGAGCCCCAGCCCGCCGTAGTTCTCCAGCGGCACGTTCTCGCCGCGGAAGTACAGATTGAACACCTCCTGCTGCTGGTGGGCCGGGACGCCGATCCCGCGGTCCCGGACGGACACCGTGACCTCTCGCTCTCCCCGCCGCAGCTCCACCTCGACCTCCTGCGTGTCGCGCGAGTACTTGATCGCGTTCTCGAGCAGGTTGGTGACGACCTGCTGGACGCGCACCTTGTCGCCGCGCACCACACTCTGGCCGTCGTGGCGATAGCCGATCCTGAACTCGGGCGAGGAGACGCTGATCTCGCCGACTATCTCGCCCACCGCTGCGACGAGGTCGAACGGCTCCATCTCGAGCCTGAGCTTACCCGCCTCGATGCGCGACACATCCAGCAGCTCGGCGATCTGGCGCGCCATCCGGTCCACCTGCCGGTTCATTATGGCCAGCGGCTTGAGCAGCGCCGGGTCGTCCGTCCGAGAGCCCAGCCGATTCTGGAGCAGTTCCGCGTACCCCTTGAGCAGGGTGATCGGTGTCCTCAGCTCGTGGGAGACGATCGAGAGAAACTGGTTGCGCATGTTCAGCGCCGCCTCCACCTGCTGAAGCAGCTCGGCGCGCTGCCGCTGCGCCAGCCGCTGCTCCGTCACGTCACGGCAGTTGACGACTATCCCCCTCACGCTCGGCACGTCGAGCATGTTGTGCGCCACGACCTCGAGTAACCGCCAGTCCCCGTCCCGGTGCCGCATCCGGAACTCCGTGCGCTGTATCCGATCGGGCTCGGCGAGCACCGCCCCGAACATGGCATCGGCGGTCGGGGCGTCATCGCGATGCACGAGGTCGAGGCTGTTGCGGCCCAGGAGCTCCTCAGAGGAGTAGCCGAGCACCGTCTGCACCGCTGGACTCACGTACCGCACCACGCCGTCCCGGTCCACGATCCCGACGATGTCGGGCGCGTGCTGGACGAGCGAGCGGTAGCGCTCCTCGCTCCACCTGAGAGCCTCCTCGGCCCGCAGGCGAGCCGTGACGTCGTGCGCCACCACGCACAGCACCCGTCGGCCGCCGTGGGCGATCACGTTCGCCTTCACCTCGACGTGCGCGATCGAGCCGTCCTTGCAGCGGTACTGCCGGTCGCCGATCGTGTACTGGCCCTCTTCGAGCGTCTTCGCCAAGTTACTGTCTATGCTCGAGCGGTCGTGCCGAATGAAGTCGTACAGGGTCATCCCCCGCAGCTCCTCGTCGGTGTACCCCAGCAGGTCCCGAAACGCCGCGTTCGACTCGATGACCTGTCTCGTCTCGGCGTCGCACAGGAAGATGCCCTCCGCGGACTGCTCGACCAGCTTCCTGTATCGCTCCTCGCTCTGGCGCAGCGCCTCCTCCGCGAGCCTGCGGTCGGTGACGTCCATCACCGTGCCCTCGTAGCGCAGCACCCGGCCCTGCTCGTCGCGCACCGCCCGTGCGTTGATCGAGACCCATATGATCTGCCCGTCCCGCCGTCGCACGCGCGTCTCGAACCCCGACAGCAACCCCTCCTCGAACAGCAGGCGCCGCATCTCGGAGCGTGCCTCGGCGTCCACGTAGATGCTCAACGACCCTTCCTCGAGCAGCTCCATCATCTGCTCGGGCGTGTCGTAGCCGTAGATGCGCGCCAGCATCCGGTTCGCGAGCTCGAACCTGCCGTCCGGCGAGACCTGAAACATACCCTCGACCGCGTTCTCGAAGATGCTGCGATACCGCGCCTCGAGCCGCGCGCGCTCCTCCTCCGCGCGCTTGTGCGGAGTGAGGTCGTGAGCGGCGATGACGATGCCGTGGATGTCGGGGGCATTGAGCCGATTGGTCGCGGCGATCTCGACGAACCGGTACACGCCCTCGCGCTGGCGCACCCGCACCTCGACCGAGCCCATGCCGCCCGGGGAGCGCACGACGTCCGCGAACACCTGCTCGAGACGCGAGAGGTCACCGGGGTGGACGAGGGCGAACACGCTGGTCCCGACGAGCTCCCGCGGGTGGAAGCTGAGCATCCGCTCGCTCGCGTCGTTCGCGTACAGCACGGTACCATCCGGGCCGACGACGGCGACGAAGTCGGACACATGCTGGAGCAGCGCGCTCCAGCTCTGCTGATCGTGCATTTGGGAAGACCTGTCTGTCACCCTCACGGGGGCTTGTGTGCCGTCGCACATTCTATCACCATCGAGCTGGCGATGCGCCGGGTGATTCGCGCGCGGCGTATGCTATTATGAATTGTCTGAAGCGCCTGTATAGTCTGGATACCGATGTGGCAGAGGAAGCCCCCGTATTAGTGCTGAACCAGAACTACGAGCCGCTGAACGTGTGCAACATTCGGCGGGCTATCGTGATGATCTTCAACGGCAAGGCCGAGGTGGTCGAGCTCAACGGCCACAAGGTCAACACGTCCACGAGCTCCTACCACTGCCCGTCCGTCATCCGCCTGGCGCACCTGGTCAGGCGACCGAGGCCGCGGGTCAGGCTCTCCCGGCGCGAGGTGTTCATCCGCGACAAGTACACCTGCCAGTACTGCGGCAAGAAGACGAAGGACCTGACGCTGGACCACGTCGTGCCGAAGTCGCGCGGCGGCAGGCACACCTGGGACAACCTGGTCAGCGCCTGCCGGAGCTGCAACCACCGCAAGGGCGGCAAGAGCCCCGACGAGGCCCGCATGAGGCTGCTGAACAAGCCCTCGGAGCCGAAGGTCAGCCCGTACTACATCTTCGTGCAGAAGCTGCAGCACTCTCCCACCGATGGGTGGGAGAAGTTCCTGCCCGTCTCCGTGTCCCACTCATAGGGACACGGAGACAACACGGCTCACCAGTTCCAGGATTTCCCCTTCCAGGTGTTACAATTCCGCCGCAGCAACACGAGAGGTAGGACCACGTGCTTGACTTGAAGCTCATCAGAGAGAACCCGGAGGTCGTGCGCGAGGCGCTGAGGCGGCGCCGATCCGACGCTCCGCTCGACCAGCTCCTCGAGGCCGACGAGCGCCGCCGGGAGCTCATCGCCGAGGTCGAGATCCTGAAGGCCGAGCGCAATCGCGTCTCGAAGCAGATCCCCGGCATCACGGACAAGGAGGAGCGCGAGCGGACCATCGCCCGGATGCGCGAGGTCAGCGACCGGATCTCCACGCTTGACCGCGAGCTCTCGGAGGTAGAGCGGCGCGTGCACGACCTCGCCCTCCACATCCCGAACGTCCCAGATCCGGAGGTGCCGGACGGTGAGGACGCCTCCGGCAACGTCGTCGTCCGGCAGCACGGGGAGCCGAGGGACCCCGGCTTCACCGCCAGGCCCCACTGGGAGATCGGCGAGCGGCTCGGCATCATAGACTTCGAGCGCGGCCAGCGGATGAGCGGCTCGCGGTACTACGTGCTGTTCGGCGACGGCTCGAGGCTCGAGCGCGCGTTGATCGCCTGGATGCTGGACCTGCATCGCGAACAGGGCTACCTCGAGGTCGGGCCGCCCTACGTGGTGCGCGAGCAGACGCTCTGGGGGTCGGCGAACCTGCCCGACTTCGAGGACACGATGTACCACGACGTCGAGGACGACGTCTGGCTGATCCCGACCTCGGAGGTGCCGCTGACCGGCCTGCACGCGGACGAGATCCTGCCGGCTCGGTCCCTGCCGCTGCGGTACACCGCGTACAGCCCGAACTGGCGCCGCGAGAAGTTCAGCGCGGGCAAGGACGTGCGCGGCCTCAAGCGCGTGCACCAGTTCGACAAGGTCGAGATGTACCAGCTCACCCTGCCCGAGCAATCGGAGGCCGCGCTCGAGGAGATCGTGGCACACGCGGAGGCGACGTGCGAGCTTCTGGGCCTGATATACCGGACGGTCGAGCTGTGCACCGGCGACCTCGGGTTCAAGTCGCGGCGCACGTTCGACATCGAGGTGTGGTCGCCGGGCGTGGGTGAGTGGCTCGAGGTCAGCTCCTGCTCGAACGTCGGCGACTTCCAGGCGCGGCGCGCGGGGATCAGGCTCCGGCGCAAGGAGGGGATGAGGTCCGAGTACGCGCACACCCTCAACGGCTCGGGGCTCGCGCTGCCGCGGACGCTGATCGCGGTGCTCGAGAACTACCAGCAGCCCGACGGCTCGGTGGCCATCCCCGAGGTGCTGAGGCCCTACATGGGCGGGCAGGAGTGCGTGCGCCCCGTCGGGTAGCCGGGCCCGGGCCTCGGTCGCCGTCCTGCCCGGGCGCTCTGAAGTATAATTCGTGACTACACCCTCCACGGGCAGGTGTGTCACGGTGAGACATGAGCCGGACGGCGAGCATCACGACCGCGTGAGGCGGGTAGAGCGAGTCACCGAGATACCCATGCTCGTGCTCGCGCTCGCCTACGTGCCCGTGTTCGTGCTCCTCGAGGTCCCCGAGGCGCCGCCGACCCTGCGCGCCATCGCGGACGTCGCGGACTACGTGATCATCATCACGTTCGCGCTCGAGTTCGCCCTCCGTGTGGCCGTCGCCGACGACCGGCTGCGCTACCTGCGCACACACTGGCTGGACGTGCTGGTGATCCTCGTGCCGTTCCTGCGCCCCCTGAGGCTCGTGAGCGTGCTGTGGATGCTGCGTGTCGTGGCCCCCATCCTGTTCATGACGCGGGGGGCCGTCGCGGTCCGCAGGATCGTGCGGCCGGGCCAGGGGACCTACATCCTCCTGGTCGGTGGACTATCGGTGCTGCTCAGCTCCGTGCTCGTGTGGGTCTCCGAGAGGGGGCACGGAGGCTCTATACACACCCTGGGCGACGCGATGTGGTGGGCGTTCGAGACGATCACGACCGTCGGATACGGGGACGAGATCCCGGTCACGCCCGAGGGGCGCATAGTCGCCGTGTTCCTCATGATCGTGGGCATAGCTCTCTTCGGCCTGATCACCGCCTCCATCGCCGCGTACTTCGTCGAGGAGGAGGCCGGGAGCGAGCAGGTCGAGATGAAGCAGCTCGTGGAGAGGCTGGAGGCGCTCGAGTCGAGGCTCGAGGAGCAGACCGGGCTCATCCGGGCGCTGCTCGAGCAGCAGGACCGGTCGGGCCGGTAGCGCCAACGCCCACGCTCGTGCCGGTAGGGACCACCACACCCCTCGCAACCGGATGACCGTCGGGTTATCATCTCACTCGATGGCTAACGACGCGGGTCACGAGATAGACGACACCGAGGTGGAGGACGGAACCAGAGTGACGGTCGAGCACAGGGGCTGGGAGAGGCTCTGGGGGGGCAGGTGAGATGAAAGAGACAACTCTCGAGCGGCTGCGCGAGATCTGCCTGTCGCTTCCCGAAGCCACTGAGGGCGCGGGAGTCGCGGAGGTCACGTTCAGAGTCCGCGGCAAGATCTTCGTGATGTATCACGACGATCATCACGGCGACGGTCGGCTGGCGATCTGGTGCAAGGCCGCGCACGGCGAGCAGGAGGCTCTGGTGGCCTCCGACCCCGAGCGCTACTTCGTGCCTCCCTACGTCGGCCCGCGCGGCTGGATCGGATACAGGCTCGACGTGCGACAGCCCGACTGGGAGGAGGTCCGCGGCCTCGCCGAGGAGAGCTATCGCCTGATCGCGCCGAGGTCGCTCGCGAGGCTCCTCGACGCGACCGGAGGGTGAGGCGCATCCACTGGCTCGCGCCGCGTCGTGCCTCACCCTCGTTCCGAGGCCGGAGGTTCTCGCGCTGTTACGGGGCGTACTGCTCCGCCTGGCGGGTCAGCTCGGCCTGCCGTGCGTGGACGCCCTCCGCGAACTCCTCGATGATCTTGGCGCAGAAGGCCGGGAGGTCGGCCGGCTTGCGGCTCGTGACCAGTCCCTTCTCGGTGTGCACCTCCTCGTCCACCCAGGTGCCGCCCGCGTTGCGGATGTCAGTCTTCAGGCTCGGCCAGGAGGTGAGGGTGCGGCCGTGGACCACACCCGCCTCGACCAAGGTCCATGGCCCGTGACAGATCGCGCCGACCGGCTTGCCCGCCTCGAAGAACCGTCGCACGAAGCTCACGGCGTCCTCGTCGGTGCGCAGCTTGTCGGGGTTGGCAACCCCTCCGGGGAGCACGAGCGCGTCGTAGTCCTCGGGGTTCGCCTCCGCGACCGTCTTGTCCACCGTGAACGTGTCGGCCTTGTCCATGCCGTTCACACCCTGGATCTGATCGGGCTTGATCGAGATCAGCTCCGGCTCCGCGCCCGCGGACTCCACCGCCTTCCACGGGTCGGTCAGTTCGACCTGCTCGACTCCGTCGGTCGCCAGGAACGCTATCCTCTTGCCTCGTAGCTCGTCAGCCATCTCCATCCACTCCTTTGGTTCGGTCCTTCACCTGACGATCCTGATACGACGTCCGCCGAAGGCGCAAGATGCGTTCCAGCCGCGAGCTCGACCGCACCCTCCGATCTCGACGGGTCATCAACCGAACAGCGGATGGTGCCAGCCGATCGGTTGATAGGCGAATCATCCGAAGCTGTGTGCAATCGAAGCCGGTAGGCCGATGTGGATAGGACGTGCCCTCTCGTATCCTTGCTAGCGTAAGCAGCGACTACCGAGGAGGAAGCACGTGCCCGTCATCGAGGTCAACCACCTGCGCAAGCGCTACGGCAGCCATGAGGCGCTGAACGACGTGTCCTTCGCCGTGGAGCCGGGCGAGATATTCGGGATCGTCGGGCCCAACGGCGCGGGCAAGACCACCGCCGTGGAGTGCATCGAGGGGCTGCGCAAGCCCGACGAAGGCACCGTGTGCGTGCTGGGACTCGACCCGCAGCGCGATCGCGACGAGCTGCGCCAGAGCGTCGGAGTACAGCTGCAGGAGAGCGAGCTGCCCGAGAGGCTCGAGGTCGGGGAAGCGCTGGACCTGTACAGCTCCTTCTATCGTGCGCCCGCGAACTCGGAGCACCTCATGGATGTCCTTGGACTGACGGAGAAGCGCAACACCAGGTTCGGAAAGCTGTCGGGCGGCCAGAAGCAGCGGCTCTCCATCGCTCTGGCCCTGGTCGGAAATCCGAAGATCACGGTGCTCGACGAGCTCACCACCGGGCTGGACCCGCAGGCTCGGCGCGACACCTGGCAGCTGATCGAGCGGATCAGAGAGGGAGGAGTAACCATCCTGCTGGTCACCCACTTCATGGAGGAGGCCGAGCGGCTGTGCGACCGGGTGGCGGTGATGGACTCCGGCAGGGTCGTGGCCATAGACAGTCCCGCCGGGCTGACCTCCAGGGTCGGTGGCGGGCAGCGCATCCGTTTCCGGCCGTCCGCGCCTCTGGACGACGGGCTGCTGACCGGATTGCCGGAGGTGACCGGCGTGAGTCGCCACGGCCCGCAGGTGCTGGTGTCCGGCACGGGGAACCTGCTGCACGCGGTCACCTCCGTCCTGGCTCGCAACCGGATCGTGGCTACCGATCTGAGGGTGGAGCAGGCCAGCCTGGAGGATGCGTTCGTCGCCCTCACGGGTCGCTCGCCCGACGCGGCGGAGGGCCAGCAGTGGGACGTGCTCGCCACGAAGAGTTGATTCAATTAGAATCGTACATTCAGGAGAACCGACGTGTTTACACCCACAAGGATAATTCCCGGATCTGCGTTCCTCAGGCTCGCGATCACCGAGTCGAAGCTGTTCCTGCGCGAGCCCGTTGGTACCATCTGGGGGGTTGGCCTGCCCCTGGCCCTGCTGTTGGTCTTCGGGAGCCTGCCCTGGGCACAGCGGCCGAGCCACGACTACGGCGGACTGCGCTTCGTGGACCTGTACGTGCCTATCCTGATCGCCTTCGTGCTTGCCATGCTGGCGCTCAACGCGCTGCCGATCGCCCTCGCCACCTACAGGGAGAAGGGCATCCTGCGCAGGCTGTCCACGACGCCGCTCTCTCCGTCGCGGGTGCTGGCCGTCCAGCTGGCGATCAATACGGTGGTAGCCGTGATCACGGCGATCCTGATCGTCGGCGTCGGCAGGCTCGTTTTCGACGTTGCCCTGCCCGGTAACCTCCCGGGCTTCGCGGTGTCGTTCGGCCTGGCCACGGTGGCGCTGCTCGCCATGGGCCTGTTCATCGCGGCGGTCGCACCCAACGGACGCGCGGCCAACGGGGCGGGGGCGGTCCTGTTCTTCCCGCTGATGTTCCTCGCGGGCCTGTGGCTGCCACGCGAGGCGATGCCGGATATCCTGCGCCACTTCAGCGACTTCAGCCCCCTTGGCGCGGCCGTCCAGGCTCTACAGGACAGCACGCAGGGACACTGGCCGCAACCGGTGAGCCTGGTGGTCATGGCCGCGTACGCCATAGTCTTCGGCGCGGCGGCGGTCAGGCTGTTCCGCTGGGAGTAGGCGGATAGGGAGGGAGGGG
>CADDYR010000172.1 GCA_902810765.1 Chloroflexota bacterium | reverse complement strand
CCACGATGCTGCCGTTGCGGACCGAGATATCGTGGATCTCCGGCCCCTGGCTCGAGTAGTACTGCCCGGACTTGAGGGCGGCGAGCAGTGAGTCGGGATCGGCGCTCTCGGCCCTGACCTGCACCCACGCCTCGAAGCTGTCCGGCCGCCCCGCAACGAAGTGGGCGTCGTCCGCGGCGTAGGCGTTGATCCGGTGGCCCCGGCTGAGCATCACGTCGCACAGGTGCCAGCTATCCCCACGGTCGTTCAGCTTCGAACAGGTCGTGTTGTACACCTCCACCGCGTTCGCGCAGGTCAGCGTCTCGGCGTCGGCGAGGGTGAGCGCGTACCAGGCGGGGTGGGCCATCCCGATGAACGCGCCAGCGTCAGACGCGCGAGCGGCGATCTCGGGCCCCGTCTCGTTCGGAGAGGGTCGCTCGAAGTCCGCCGGCAGCCCGACCGCGACGATGTGCCACAGGTCTCCCACCGCGGTGCGCGGGCCGTGCAGCTCCGCTCCCAGCAGGGTCGTGAAGCCGTCGGTCCTGAACGCCGTCGTGTCCGTGATCGGGTAGCCGTAGCTCGGGAGGAAGTGGTCGGTGATCGCCACGAAGCTATAGCCCCGCTCTCGGTAGAGCCGGACGACCTCCTCCGGCGGCTTCGTGCCGTCCGAGCGGGTGGAGTGGGTGTGCAGGTTGCCCTTGTAGAACCTTCCGGGCTTGTCGTACGGCAGGTCTTGCAACTGTGATTCCTTCCTCGTGCTGTCATCTCCTCAGCGCCCCATCTTAGCCCCAGCGGGCCCGTCTCCACAAGCCGCGCACTCGTTACACGACCTCGCGACCGTCTGTCCAATAGATTGTCGAGGTCCCAATGAGACCTCCATCGGCAAGCCATACAAGGAGGAGCCAGCAAGTGATAGCGACCATCATCATCTGGATCATCGTGGGCCTGATCGCAGGCGCCCTCGCCAAGCTGATAATGCCGGGGGATGATCCTGGAGGGATCATCGTGACGATCATCATCGGGCTGATAGGCGCGGTGATAGGGGGCTGGATAATGTCGCTGTTCGGCAAGGCTGGGGCGAACGGTCTGAACGTGTACTCGATCATCGTCTCGATCATCGGGGCGATAATCCTGCTCGCGCTGTACCGACTGTTCGTCAGCCGCACCGCCCACTGAGCCAGGAGAGGTAGCCGGGCCGGTAATCGCCCCCTGCCCGCCGGGCACGGAGCGGGCCGGAGGGTCCTCCGGCCCGCTCCGTATTACCGCTCGAGCTTCTCGACCACATTCTCCAGGAAGTACGAATTCGGCACGAGGTAGGAGCGGCCGTCCTCGCCTCTGATCGTGGTTACGGCGTGGCCGATACGAGCCACCGTGCCCGTGAGCCCGCCCACGCTTATCGTATCGCCCTCCGCGATGCCCTCGCCGATGTAACGGCTCGCCGCGATGTTCTCCGAGAGCCTCCTCAGGCCCAGCCCCAGGGCGAGCGCGGCGGTCAGAGATGCGCCGCCGAGGGCTATCATCGTGACCACGACGAGTATGGTGGTATCAATCCCGGCCATTGCGGCCGCGAGAATGATCGCGAGGAAGATGATGCCGTACCGCACGATGCTCGCGACCGCACTCACCCGCCGCACGCCGAGGCTCGAGAGTCCCCCCTCCGTGAGCTGAGCGGCGAGCCCTGCGGCGGCCGTGCCGAGCACGACGATCAGTATTCCGACGAACAGCCTGGGGGCGTACAGGATCATCGTGCCGATCGTGTTGTTCAGCACGGTCGGTCCGAGCGCCGCGAGCAGCGCCAGGGCGAGCATCACCCAGAACAGCACGGCGGCGACGAACTGAGTCGGGGTGCGGCCTATGTTGCTCTGACGCATCAACACGCCGATCCCGACGCGATCGCAGCGGAGGTCGAACTCGTAGCGCTGCAGGAGCACGACCGAGACTCGCCGCACCACCACGGCCAGCACGAAGCCCACGGCGAGGATTACTATCGCCTCCAGCGCTCGTGGAGTGTAGGTCGTCACAAACCTGGTGAGCTCGCTCAATATGGCACCTCCTATCCAAGCCCAAGATAGTAGATCAGCGCTCGTCCGTACGCGCCCAGAGTGTCCTCCAGCATGTTGGCGACGGCCGCCATGTAGGACCGGATGAGCACGCTCCGCCTGATTCTTCCCTCGAGGCTCTCGGGTATCTCGATCTCCTCATGCGCAGCCGCGGCGAGCAGGGCGTACAGCGCCTGGTAGCGCTCGAGCTCGGCGCGCAGGCGGGGATCGCGCTCCAGCTCCCGCTCGCACTCCGCGCGCACCTCATCGTCCAGCTCCTCGAATATGTACTCCTGCAAGCGTTCCTCGACGCTCATGTCAGCAGATCCCTCAGCCGCTCCCTGCCCCTGAACGCCCAGACCTTCGCCGTACCCGGAGGCACATCCAGTACCTCGGCTATCTCCTTGTACGGCATCCCTTCGAGGTCGTGGAGTACGATGGCGATGCGCTGGCCATCGGGCAGGAGCCTCAGCGCTTCCCTCAGCTCGTGCACCGATTCGGATCTGATGCTCTGAGCCTCGGGGTCCGGCTCGTTCGACCTGAGCACATCGAGGAGCGGGCTCGAGCTCTTCCTCCTCACCCGGGCGTTCAGGCTCACGTTCACGGCCAGCCTGGTCATCCAGGTCTTGAACGTGCTGCGGGACTCGAACGTGGCGAGCCGGTCGTAGGCTCGCAGGAACGCCTCCTGAGCTGCGTCCTCGGCATCCTCGGGGTTGCCCAGCACTCGATAACAGACCCTGTATATCGCGGTCTGATGCCGTCGCACGAGCTCGGAGAAGGCCTCGCGCTTCCCGGCGCGCGCCTCCGCGACGAGGGTGACGTCGTTTCTCTCCTCAGAATTAGACAACTCCAGGCCCACTTGCGTTACCGCCTCGGCCAGCCGTAACCAAATACGATCACGGCCTGTCGTAATAGATAGTGGAAGGAGACGCCCGAGTACGCCGGAGCCGAGACCTCGGGGCCGGTACCAGTACAGCCGGGATTGTACTCGATGCTCCCAGCGAAAGGGTAGATTCCTTAGCACGAGCAAGGAAAGGAGACGCCAGATGACTCAGGAGAACCGCCAGCAGCAGTCCAGGCAGGTCGCAGAGAGAAGCGTTTTGCAGTCGGAGCGCGGGACCACCACGATCCAGGACGTCGTAGTCGCGAAGGTCGCGGGCATGGCGGCTCAGGAGGTCGAGGGGGTGCACATGGGCGGAGGCGCGGCCCGGGCTTTCGGAGGCATCACCGAGCGCGTGACCGGAGCGGCGACACAGGCGCGGGGCGTCTCGGTGCAGGTGGGCCAGGTCGAGACGGCGATAGACCTGACCATGGCCGTGGACTACGGGCGCGCGATCCCTCAGGTGGCGGATGCCGTCAGGCGGAACATCATCAATCGGGTGGAGAGCCTCGTCGGTCTGAGAGTCACCGAGGTGAACATCACGGTGAACGACGTGCTGCTGCCGCAGGAGCAGGCCGGCGCAAGCGCCCCGGCGGAGGAAGAGCAGCCTCGTGTCCGCTGAGTCTCCTCTCCAGCTGGCACGGGCTATAGGCGAAGCGGTCCTGGGCGTGCCCGGCGTGTACTCGCTCGGCACGGGCAGGTACGCCGAAGCAGCCACCTACGGACCGGGAGAGAAGTTCGTCGGGGTGGTCGTGGGGGACGACGCCATCGAGGTGCACGTCGTGGCCGCGTATCCCTCGGGAACCCCGATCCCCGAGCTCGCCAGCCGGGTGCGCGAGAGAGCCACCCGGCTGGCGAGGAGCAAACAGGTGAACGTGGTGGTGGATGACCTGATGGTGACCGCGGATGAGGCTGTTTAACCGCATATTGGTCACGCTCCTCCTGGTGGCCTGGCTCATAATCGGCATCTTCGGCGTGCTCTACGCGTTTCGATGGCTTGGTTACTCCATCTACGACTTCCCGGGTCAGGTGAGGGCATCGAGCTTCTACCGCGGCACGGTGGCCTGGGTGCGAAGCATAGACGCGGGCACACCCGGCCCCTGGACGGTGATCATATGCGTGGCGCTCATCATCCTCGGGCTCCTGCTCCTGTACCTGGAGCTCTGGCCGAGGCGCCCCGACCGCGTCAGGCTCGGGGAGGGAACCTGGGCGACCCGCCGTCTGGTCGCGGCCGAGGCGGTGTCGGCGGCCAGCGAGCAGCCGGACGTCCTGGTGGCGAGCGCCAGGGTGAAGCCCCTGCGCAGAGGCGGTGCCAAACTCGGCGTGAGCGTGTCGGCCAGGCGGGGCACCGACCTCGCCGCCCTGAGGCAAGGGGTGCAGGAGGGGGTGCGCGACCGCATGGAGGCCGTCGGGATACCCATCTCCGGCCTGAAGGTACGGACGACCCAGGTCGACCCGCGACGTGCGGAGGTTCGAGTGAGGTGAACTCTTTCAACCGGATGGTGATGCTGATCTTCGCGGTCCTGATCATCGGCATCCCCGTGGTGATCCTCCTTACCGCGTTTCGGGTGATCCCAGCGGGCGCGCTCGACTCTATCTTCGGCTACACCAGCGCGCTCGACGGTCTTGGAAGGCTCTCGGCCTCCGCGGTGAGTGGTGTATGGCTGTGGACGGGGATCGCTACGGGGCTTATCTTTCTGGCATCGCTGCTCCTGATACTCCGAGAGCTAAGCTACGGGCTCGAGCCCACGCCTCGCGCGATCATAGACGACCGTCCGGGCTCCGAGACGGTCATCGTCCCCGGCGCTCTGAGACACCTCGCCGAGGGCGCGGCCATCGAGGCAGGAGCCATCGATCCCAGGGTGGCGATCGGAGGGGGCCGGCGTGCCTACGAGGTCAGATGCGACCTCGAGGTCGCGCGCTCGGATGAGATCGCGCGGGTAGCTGAGCGCGCGAGGGCGAACATCCTCAGGGTGCTCGGGACGCAGAGAGTGCCAGTGAAGCGAGTCGAGGTGACGGTCCGGGGCGTCTCGCGGCAAGGAGGGAGGGCGGCAAGGTGACCCGCAAGATGCGTTACTGGGGAGCGCTCGCGGGGGCGATCACCGTGCTGCTCATCATGTTCCTGGGGTTCGGCTACACGCTCCTGATATGGATCGGGGCCGTGGCCGGAGGCGTCGCGGGACTTGCCGCGGAGGGCAAGGTCGGAGTTGCGCAGGCGAGCGAGTGGCTCCACAGGCGGTGGCCGGACGAGCAGATCCCCTCGTCGCGAGAGGAGTGGAGGCGAGCGCTCCTGGACAGCGCCTGGCTCGCGGCGGAGTACATTAGACGCGATGTCGAGCGCATACGCGAGTCCACGCGTGCGCTGCGGGAAGGTTGAAACGGAGGGTCCCGGGAATGAGGAGGTTCTTGGAGATGAGGCTGGTCCTTGGCATAGCGGGCATCGTCGCCGCCCTGATGGGCATCTGGATCTGGTTCGCGCCCAACGTGCTGGACTACGTTGTCGCTATCGTGCTCTTCTTCGGGGGGCTGTACCTAGCGGGCAAGGCTTTCGGCATTCTGCGGATCTGAGGCGCTGCCATCCGGCTCTCGGGAGCAGGTGAGCGACACGGGAGGAGCACACGAGCTCGTGGGGATCAGCTCCCCGAACGGGCCCACGTCGAGGGCCACGCTTCGCGGTCCTGTCCGTGGGGACTGGAGGGTGATCCTGCTCGAGGGTCGGGGCATCTCCTGGCACGCCCGGCTCGCCCGCACGATTCCGGCCGGCCATCCTCCCGGCAAGCACGAGGAGATGCCGGGCTAGGAAGCGCGCTGTTCGTGCTGGCGTGCCGCGCTCCGCTGCGCTCGTCCGGCCCTCCGATAGGCGGCGCGAGCGGCGGGCCAGTGGCGGACGATCCGCGGCACGAAGGGAACGAGCCGCCGGACCAGGAGCGCACACAGGCGCAGCGATATCTCGTCCCGCCGGCTCCACCCGAAGCCGTAGGCCGCCCGCACCTCGGGCCTCAGCAATCCGATCGCCGCAAAGCGCATGAACCGAAATGCGGGCCAGACTACCCTCGGAAACGGCGAGGAGTCGAGCAGCTCGTGCGAGAGCTTCCGGGCCGTCTCGCCCACGACGATGTGGCCCGAGGCCATCATCCGGTCCATGTACCTCTCGAGCTCGGCGGTGCTCTCCGGAAGGTAACCCTCCGGTATTCCCAGCAGCGGCGTGACCGCAGCGGCCTCGGCGCAATACCTGTCCTTCTCTGCCCGGCTGAGTGGCCCGACGAACAGCTCGTAGGTGCGCAGGAGCGAGTCTATGAGGGTGGCGTGGACCCACCTCAGCAGGTCGGGATCGTGCGCCGAGTACTCCGTGCCCTGCGGGAACACGCCCGCCGACTCCCTCGCGACGCCGTGCACCCGGTGGTGGATCGTGTTGATCCTGTCCGCCGCGGCGTGCGCCTCCGCGGGCGTGCCGAACGTGAGCCCGAACATCGCGTCCAGCGTGCTCTCGAGCCTCCTGAGCTTCGCGCGCGGGGCCAGGGCGAAGGAGCTGTGCTGGTCGACCCCGGCGGCGACGAGCGGGTGCGCGAACTGCATCAGTATCGCGGGCGTCCACCCCAGGAGCACGACCACCTCCGCGTTGATCTTCCAGGCCACCGGCGGCTCATCGCCCGGCAGGCGAGCGGTCACGTAGCTCACATCTCCTCCCACGCTGGCACCGCGCACGCCACTCCTCCATAATGTCCAGGCTGGGAACTCCCGTTCCAGTATGCCATGCCGCATCGAGTTGGAGGCCACGAACTTGGAAAGGAGAAAGCTGTGCCGGTTTGCGATCTGACGGTGGTACCCATCGGCGTCGAGGACGGATACGCAGCCGTCGACGAGGTGATCGCGGTGATCGCCGCCTCGGGCCTGAAGTACGAGGTCGACGCGATGAGCACGGCGGTCGAGGGAGAGCTGGACGAGCTGTTCGCCGTGGCGCGCGCAGCGCACGAGAGGGCGCTGCGGACCGGCGCCCACACCGTGCTGACGACCCTGCGGATCCACGACAGCCGGGAGCGCGCGCCCACGATAGAGGACAAGGTGGGCAAGCACCGGAGGTGACGATCCGGGCACGAACGAACGCCATGATATAATCTGGCCTCGGTACAGCCGGAAACGGAGGCTTCGTTAGATGTCGAAACCCATGAAGGTCGTCATCCCGCTGGCGGGCCTGGGCACGCGCCTGCGCCCTCACACCTACACCCGGCCCAAGCCGCTGGTGAATCTCGCGGGCAAGCCCCTGCTGGGCCACATCCTCGACCGCATAGTCGAGCTCCCGATCGAGGAGGTGATCTTCATCACGGGCTACCTCGGTGAGCAGATCGAGGAGTACGTTCGCGAGACGTACGACTTCCCCGCCCGGTTCGTCGCCCAGCAGGAGCAGCTCGGGCAGGCGCACGCGGTCCAGCTCGCGCGGGAGTGGATCGAGGGTCCCACCTTCATCGTGTTCGCCGACACGATCTTCGAGACGGACGTGACCGCGCTCGAGAAGGTGAGCTCCGACGGGCTGCTGTACGTGCACGAGGTCGAGGACCCGCGGCGCTTCGGCGTGGCCGTGATGGACGGCCGGTACATCGCCCGCCTGGTCGAGAAGGCAGAGCGCCCGGCGAGCAACCTCGCGATGGTGGGGCTGTACTACTTCGCGCGGGGCGAGGAGCTCATCTCCGCGATCGACGACCAGATAGTATCCGGCACGCGCACGGGCGGCGAATTCTATCTCGCCGACGCCATCCAGATAATGATAGATCGGGGTGCGAAGCTCGAGACGAAGGCGATAGACGTCTGGCTGGACTGCGGGACTCCGAGCGCGCTGCTCGAGACGAACCGGTACCTCCTCGGTCACACGGCTCAGCCGCGATACGACCTTCCGGACGCGAAGGTGGTGCCGCCCGTCTACATCGGCAGGGACGTCAGAGTGGAGGACTCCGTCCTGGGACCGAACGTGAGCCTGGACGACGGCGCGACGGTGATTGGCTCCATCGTCCAGGACTCGATCCTGGGCAACGGGTGCACCATCGAGCACGCGATGCTCTCCGGCTCCATCGTGGGCTCCGACGCGACCGTCCGAGGCAGCCACAGCCAGCTCAACATCGGCGACAACTCGTACATCAGCCTCGGCTCGGTCGAGGACTCCTAGGGGGGCGCGAGGGGATACTTCAGCCCCGTGCCGGTGTTGAACAACACCACGCGATCGTCGGGGGCCACCTCGCCCTCGTCGCGCAGCCTTCGCAGGGCCGCGACGGTGGCACCCCCTTCCGGGCAGGCGAAGATGCCCTCGCGCGTGCCGAGCATCCGCGCCCCGCTCGCGATCTCCTCCTCCGACACCGCCACAGCTCGTCCCCCGCTCTGGCGCACGGCCCGCAGGATCAGGTAGTCGCCGACCGCGGAGGGTACTCGAATGCCCGAGGCGTAGGTGGACGCGTTCTCCCACGGACGGGCTCTCTCGGTGCCCTCCTCGAACGCCCGCACGATCGGCGCGCAGCCCTCCGCCTGAACGCTGATCATCCTGGGCCGCCCGGCGCCGATCCACCCAAGCGCCTCCATCTCCTCGAACGCCTTCCACATCCCCACGATGCCCGTGCCGCCTCCCGTCGGATACACGATCACATCGGGCAGGTGCCAGCCCAGCTGCTCAGCGACCTCGTAGCCCATCGTCTTCTTCCCCTCGACCCTGTAGGGCTCTCTCAGCGTCGAGACGTTGAACGCGCCCGTGCTCGCGGCGTGCTACCGGGCGAGCGCGCCCGCCGTATCTATCAGCCCGTCCACCAGATGCACCTCCGCGCCGTAGGCGCGCATCTCGGTGAGGAAAACCTCGGGGGTGTCGGAGGGCACGAACACGTCCACGCGCATCCCCGCGCGCGCTCCGTAGGC
>CADDYR010000171.1 GCA_902810765.1 Chloroflexota bacterium | reverse complement strand
GTCCATCGTGCTCGGGAGGCTTTCCCCCGGCTCGGGAAGGGAGGCGGGTAATAGCATGCCCACCTGGGTCCTGGACGACCATCTACAATCGTTTCATAAGAGCAGGGTGTTCGAGCCAGCACCCGGCGCCCCTCCCACCACCCCCGAGAACGCGGTGCAGGTGGCGATCAAGTATCTGGGAGGGCCTCAGAAGATACTCAGCACTCTGCGTGTGCGCTATGTGCTGGTGTCGGAGCCCGGCAACAGTGCATCCACGGCCTGGAAGGACTATCCGATGTGGGTGGTGCAGGTGGACCGGATGATGGCGGGCTATCCCAACCCCGCCAGGCGTGAGTACAAACGAGTGCTGAGCCGGGGAGAGGTGCTGATAGATGCCAGGACGGGCCGGTACCTCGCCAGCTCCACAGATGAGCTGCCGTCGGACGAGACCGGCTCCTCTACACCTACACCCGTGCCGGGACAGGACACTCCGAGCCCGTAAGGGGTATAGCTGGCAGGTCGAGCGGAGGGCGCGTATGGATCGCTCGCCCTCGTGCGCTCCTGCAGGGGACCGGGGACGGAGCCAAGCTGGCGCAGGCGAGTCAATGTCAGCTTGCGTGCTGCCTCTCCTGCCAGCGGGTGCCCGGCCGAAACGTCTGCGCCCCGACCCTGGGGCTCGCAACTCCCGATGAGCGCACCTCCCGGTGGTATGATTGCGTCAGGCTGACGCAACGCTGGCATCACTCCTGGCACGTCGAGTCCTACCTCCAAGGGGGTGGAGGCCATGCTCAGACACAGAGAGCCGCTCTTGATGGCGGCGATCACGGCCCTGATATGCCTGGTGGGGGCCAGTGCCATATACCTGAGGGCGGGCAGCGGGAGGGGAGTACGCTCCGCGAGCGTCAGCCACATAGGTGCTCAGATCCCGGCTTCATCCCCCACGCCCACAACGAGCGCGGTCACTACGCTGCCTGCTCCATCGCCCACTCCCCTGCCTCCCTGGGGACCGTACGGCTGGCCGACGAACGTGTCTACCTGGACACCAGGCGAGCCGGAACCGGACATGCACTTCTCGACCCCCAGCAGCCCTCCGGAGATATCGCGGGAGGAGGCGATCAAGGCCGCCGAGGAGGCGTGGTTCACGCCAAAGAAGTACGTGCGTATCTCCGCCAGGTACGTGCTGATGACCAAGGACGATCCCGAGGACTGGAAGTCGAACCTCGAGCACGCGGGGCTGCTGGACAGGCACCCCGACGGCTGGAAGGACCTGCCCGTGTGGATAGTGTCGTTCGAGGGGGTGCACATACCCACGAACACCTGGGTCATCAGGGGCAAGGGACGGAATGCCGTGCGGGTGCCCAACTACCACAGGGAGCTGAACATCATCATCAGCGCCGAGAACGGGAAGTACCTGGAAGCCTACGCATTCAGGTAAACGATTCGGAGCGAGTGTTGCTCGCGCCGAAGACTCTGTGTTCAACAGCGCCGATGGCCCGTACTCTCGAGCGTGACCGCCGCACGTCCTTCTCCGCCCCGTAGTCTGCCAGGGCTCCGACCAAGACCGGCATCGCGACCTGTCCCTGCTCCATCATCTCCCTACCAGTTGAGGGGGCACGGCAAGCTGGTGCATAATGCCCAGCGTCGTGATGATGGCTGGAAGGAGACGCTCCTGGTTTCTTCTCAGATTGACGTGCTGATCCGCGGCGGGCGGGTGGTGGACGGCACCGGCAACCCCTGGTTCTACGGCGACGTCGCGCTCTCCGGAGACCGGGTGCTCGAGGTCGCGCCGCGCAACCACATCGAGACCGGCAGGGCGCGCGAGGTGGTGGACGCCTCCGGCGCAATCGTCTGCCCCGGCTTCATAGATATCCAGAGCCACTCGATAGTCCCCCTGATGGTCGACGGACGGTGCCTCTCGAAGGTCAGGCAGGGGGTCACGACCGAGATAATGGGGGAGGCGTGGACTCCCGCGCCCTTCGGAGGGCGGATCGAGGACCCGCTCGGAGATCAGCCTGCCTGGAGGCACAGGCTCGGGGACTGGCCCGAGCACGCCAGGAGCTGGAGGTGCTTCGGCGACTGGCTGCGCGCGATGGTGGACCGGGGGGTCTCGCCGAACGTCGGCTCGTTCCTCGGAGGCGGCACGCTCCGCGAGTACGTCAAGGGCATGGACATGGGCGAGCCCTCGGCGGAGGAGCTCGCGGAGATGCGCCGCGTGATGGAGGACTCGATGCGGGACGGCGCCTTCGGCGTATCCTACGCGCTCATCTACCCGCCCGACGCTTACGCCTCGACAGCCGAGATCACCGAGGTGTGCAGGGTGGTGGCCGAGTGCGGCGGAGTGTACATAACACATATCCGCTCGGAGGCCGAGGAGCTCCTGGAGGCCATCGGCGAGGCGGTCGAGATAGGGCGCGGCGCTGGGGTGCCGGTCGAGATCTACCACCTGAAGGCGTCGGGTGAGCGCAACTGGCACCTGATGCCGCGCGCGATCGGGGCGATCGAGCGGGCGCGCGAGGAGGGGGTGGACGTGACCGCCGACATGTACCCCTACACAGCGAGCGGCACCGGGCTTTCCGCGATCCTGCCGCCCTGGACGGCCGAAGGGGGAAAGCTGTACGAGCGGCTGCGCGACCCGGAGGTACGCGCCCGCGCCCGGCGCGACATCCTGCACCCACGGGGAGGTTGGGAGGCGATGGCCTCACCTGCCGACGCCCCGCTCACGATGCCCGTGGGCTTCCGCAAGCCCGAGAACCAGCGCTTCGTCGGCAGGCGGCTCTCGGAGATAGCCGACGAGCTCGGCAAGGACTGGGTGGAGACCGTGTTCGACCTGCTCGTCTCCGAGGAGCAGAGCATCCCCACGATCTACTTCAAGATGAGCGAGGACAACCTGAGGCTGCAGCTCGTGCAGCCGTGGATCAAGATCGCGAGCGATGCCGGCGGCCTCGACCCCGAGTGGGCCGTCGAGGCGGGCCCGGTCCACCCCAGGGCCTACGGCACGTTCACGCGCGTGCTCTCCAGGTACGTGCGCGAGGAGCGCCTGCTCGCTCTCGAGGACGCAGTGCGGAAGATGACCAGCGCGGTCGCCGACAGACTGGGGATGCGAGACCGGGGCATCCTGCGCTCCGGATGCTACGCCGACGTCGTGGTGTTCGACCCCGACACCGTCTCTGACCTCGCCACCTTCGAGCGGCCGCACCAGCTGTCGGTGGGCGTGAGGGACGTGTGGGTGAACGGCCGCCGCGTGCTCTCGGCCGGGGAGCACACGGGCGCGCTCCCCGGCCGCTTCGTGACCGGGCCGGGCGTGCCCTGAGCGCCGTCCGGTATGATTGGGGAGACGACCGCGCGGTCGTCGAGCTCATTCGGACAGGACGTACTGACCTCGTGCAGCGCTTCGCTCTCACCCTCGGCCTACTGGGCGTAACGATCCTTTGGGGCGGCACCTTCGTCGCGGTGCAGGACTCGGTGCGAGGATACAGCGTGCTCTCGTTCCTCGCGCTGCGGTTCGCGCTCGCGGCGCTAGCCCTGACGCCCTTCGCATGGCGGGGCATCGGACGTCGGGAGGTGCGCACGGGAGTTGCCTGCGGGCTGTTCCTCGCGCTCGGGATGCTGCTTCAGACCGAGGGGCTGCGCTCGACGACCGCCACGAGCTCGGGCTTCATCACCGGCACCTACGTGGTGTTCGCGCCGCTCGTCGCGTGGCTGGCGCTCGGCGAGAGGGCGAAGAGGCGCATCTGGGCCGCGGTCGCCCTCAGCGTGGCGGGCCTCGCGCTCATCGCGGGCGGTCATCCGGGCGAGCTGAGGATCGGTGACGTCCTCACCCTCTTCGCCGCGATCTGCTTCGGCGTGCAGATCGCGCTCCTGTCGCGCTACTCGTCCGATGGAAGCTCGGCGGGGATCACGCTCGTCCAGGTGGTGGTGTGCGTGGCGGTGTTCGCCCCGGCTATGCTGTTCGAGCACGCGGCGGTCCTGCCGCCCAGGGCCCCGATCTGGGGCGCTATCGCCCTCACCGGGGTCGGCGCCACGGCGTTCGGGTTCTGGATGCAGACTTTCGCGCAGCAGCGCATACCCGCGGGCAGGGCCGCGGTGATAATGGCGATAGAGCCGGTGTGGGCGGCGATCACCGGCCACCTCTTCGCGGGCGACCGCCTGACGCCGGTGCAGTGGGCCGGCGCCGTGCTGATGCTGCTGTCGGTCGTCGTCGCCGAGGCGCTGCCCTACGCGAGGCTCCCTCGCCGCAAGGAGCGCGCGCCCACGGTCGCGCGGGGCCAGGAGGTCCACGGATAGTGAAGGTGTTCATCTCGATCGACTTCGAGGGGGTCAGCGGGATCGCGGCCTGGGAGCAGATAACGGGCGGCAATCCCGAGCTCGAGATGGGCAGGCGTCTGCTGCTGGCCGAGACGAACGCGGCGATCGAGGGGGCGCTCGCGGCCGGAGCGACCGAGGTCGTCGTCAATGACTCCCACTCCACGATGCGCAACCTCGATCCCTCGGAGCTCGCGGGCAGAGCGTCGTACATCTCGGGCCGGTACAAGCCGCTCTACATGATGCAGGGGTTGGACGGCTCCTTTGACGCCGTCTTCTTCCTGGGGTACCACGGGGGCGCGGGCGCGGCCTCCATCCTCTCGCACACGTACAACCCTCGCGCGATCTGGGAGGTACGGCTGAACGGCGAGGTCACGGGCGAGGCCGGGTTGAACTCACTCGTCGCGCAGGCGTTCGGCGTGCCGGTCGTGCTCGTCACGGGGGACGAGCGGACGGCGGTGGAGGCGCGCAGGTTCCTGCCGCACGTTCGGGCCATAGAGGTCAAGCGCTCGGTGAGCCGCTACGCGGCGCATAACCTTCACCCCGAAGTGGCGTGCGAGATGATCCGTGAGGGCGCGCACGAAGCCCTCGCCCGCCTGGACGAGGCGGACGCGAGCCCGATCGGCCTGCCCGCGCGCGTCGAGGTCACGTTCCTCTACGAGGACATGGCCGAGATGGCGACCTGGATTGGCGGAGTCGAGCGGACCGGGCCGCGAGCCGTCGCGATGGAGGACGACGACTCCCTGAGGCTGTACCGCCGCTTCGTCGCGCTGGTGTACCTCACCCGCGCGCTCGTGGACCCCTAGCCCATCCGGCCGGTCCAGTACATCGCGCCCTGATACAGTCCGACGAGCGCGCACACCGTAGCCGCGAGCCGTAGCCCCCAGTCCAAGAGCATCAGAGACAGGTGCTCCTTCCGCCAGCGGAACGGGATCAGCCACGCGAGCCCGAGCAGCGCGAGCGCGAGCCCCGGGTACAGCAGGAGCTCGAATCCGGGACGGTAGAACGCCCTGAGGAAGATCCGCGACTCCTGGACGATCGCCGCTCCCGCCGTGATGAGCAGAATCGCCGGCAGCCAGTATCCCGGGCGGAGGGCCCTCAGCACACCGCTCCCCCGACCTGCCGACGGCTCCAGCTCCCGATCTCCCACCGCGAGCCACCACGAGATGCCGGCAATGGCCAGCGGGATCAGGGGGATGAGGTAAGGCACCAGCTTCTCGATCTGTTCCAAAGTCCCGGCTCCCAACGAGGTCTACGCCAGATTATACTCCCCTCCGGGGCTGCTTTTTGACAGATGCCGCGATAGGGGTATGCTGAGATTAGTTGGAGGCTGTGGAATGCAACTCCAGACAAGCACACGGATTAGAATCTCGCCCCTCGCGGCTCGATACAGGACTCACCTGCTCGTTCTGCTCTGCGCGCTCGTCCTCCTGGAGGCGGGAGTGTCCGGATACGCGGGGTACTCCTACTATGAGTACCGCACGCTCACGGGCAACCCCAACGTGTACACGGTCCCCGTCTCGGAGCACGGGGTAGTCAGGACATACCATTTCTGGTCGTCCGCCCTGCATCGGGAGATGCGCTACGTCGCGTATCTTCCACCCGGCTATGACCTCAGGCAGAACTCGCGCATCCGCCTGCCGGTCGTGTACCTGCTGCACGGCGACCCGGGAAGGCCCGAGGACTGGGTGAACGCCGGCGGCGCGGCGGTGACGATGGACGAGCTCGTCGCCGAGCACAGGGTCAGACCGATGATCCTCATCATGCCCCAGGGCAGCCTGGCGCAGTACGCGCCCGCGACCGAGTACGTCAACAGCAGGTACGGCAAGTGGGCCACCTACATCTGGCACGACCTCGTGAATCAGGTGGACGGCAGGTTCCGCACCGTCCGGTCGGCGCGGGGCCGGGCGCTGGCCGGGCTGTCGTCCGGCGGCTACGGCGCGATGAACGTGGGGCTGCGACACCGGAACATCTTCGGCGTGCTCGGCAGCTTCTCGGGCTACTTCATAGCTCCGAAGCAAGATCGCATCTTCCGGCGCCAGCCCGGACTCTTCCGGCCGAACAGCCCGCTGTACTATCTGCCGCAGCTCAAGGGCCGTCTGCCGTACATGTATTTCTACTCCAGCTCGTACGACAAGCTCTCGAAGGGAGAGTGCGTCGCGTTCGCCCGGAAGCTGCGAGAGCGTCACGCCAGCTTCGTGTTCCACATCTATCCGGGGCACCACAGGTGGAACCTCTGGCGCGACCACCTCGCAGGCTTCCTGGTATACGCGAGCGAGCACATGGGGAGGCCGCGACGATGAGCCCGAGCGCGCTGGAGCGAAGCAGGGCTGCTGCCGTTGTGGTTGGTGTGGGTTACGTGATATGGGGACTGGCCTGGCTGGCCGTTGGGCTCGTCGAGGCAGTCCATTCCGAGATACTCATCCCGCTCATGCCACGGTTTCGCGTCGAGGAGTGGGCGGCGGCGCTCGACGCCCTGGCGTGCTGTGCGGTGGCGGGAGTGGCCTTCTCGAGCGCCCGCTCGCGCTCCGCGCTGCACCTGGACGTGCGTCGCTGGCTCGTGACGAGGGCTGCGATGCTCACAGGGTACGCGGTGTTCGTGTACTTCCTGATCCACGTCGGGGGGAGGCGATGAGCAGGCAAGGCTTTCTCCGATCACGGATTTCGCGCCTGAGCAGCCGGCTCCGGGCAGCACGAGCAAACGGACAGAGGAAGGGCGTTGTCTGGGACGCGCCGATGGTCGTCGGGGTGCTCGTGGCCCTGGGAGGGCTCGTGGACGTCCTGGGTGCGCTCGACCCACGCAGTCGCTTTCTCGAGGCGTTCGAGTGGACGCCGGCGCCCGTCGCCGAGTTCACGCGCGCGCCGAACCTCCTGCTGGGAGTGCTGATGCTCGCGGTGGCACGGAAGCTCGCCGCGCGACACCGCAACGCGTGGCTGATCGCGATCTCGGCGGCCGCGGCGTCCACGATCCTGCACCTGATACACAGGCCGGACGTGGACTCGGCGCTGCTCACGGGCACGATCGTGCTCCTGCTCGCCGCCACGCGCGACGCGTTCGTGGCGAGGAGCGATCCGTTCACGCTGCGCAGAGCGCTCATATCCGTGCCGGTGCTCGCGTCCGCGGTGTTCGGTTATGGACTGGCCGGCTTCTGGGCGCTTCGGCACCAGATATATCCTGAGCCCACCCTCCTCGGGGCGCTGAGAGCGAGCGCCGAGCTGGCCATTCTGCTCGCACCCCGGCCGTACGTGGCGCTCACGGATCAGGCGCGCTGGTTCTTCGATGGCGTCTCGTTCGTCGGCGCGGTCTCGCTGATCTACCTGCTGTTCGCATTCCTCCGGCCCGCGCTCGAGCGCCGTCCCCAGAGGCACGACGCGGACGTGGCCCGACTCGTCCGCCTGTACGGGTGGTCCTCCAACTCCGCGTTTGCCCTCCTGCGCGACAAGAGCCACCTGCTGGCGGCCGACGGGCGCGCGGCCGTCGCCTACAGAGCGGTCGGGGGAGTCGCCGTGGCCCTGGGAGATCCGATCTGCTCCGATGAGCACGCGGCCGAGGCTGTGGACGCGTTCCTCGACCTCTGCGCCCGACGCGGATGGCGGCCGTGCTTCTACCGCGCGAGCGACCGGTTCCTGGACCTGTACGCCCGAAAGGGGTTGTCGTGGGTCAAGATGGGAGAGGAAGCCATCATAGATGCCCAGAAATTCACGCTCTCCGGTGGCAGGATGCAGATCGTCCGCCACGCGGTGCGAAAGGTCGAGGGTCGCGACCACATCCGCATCATCGAGTACCGCAGGGACGAACGAGACCCCGAGATGGACAGAAAGCTGCGCGAGGTAACCCGGCTCTGGCTCTCGGGGAAGAAGAGCGCCCCGATGACCTTCACCCTCGGCGACTTCGATCCCGACCGCTGGACGGACGAGCGCGTCTTCGTGGCGACCGACGACCGCGGGGAGGTATACGGCTTCACGACCTGGCTGCCCTACGACCGGCAGGGCACGGGCAGGCCGCTCGGCTACATCATTGATCGGATGCCGAGAAGGCCGGACGCGCCGACGGGGGTGATGGACGCGGTCATCGCCCGGGCCATCCTCGCCATGAGGGAAGACGGCGTGTTCAAGGTATCTCTGGCGAACGCCCCACTCGCGAACGTGAACGCCGACGACCCCGCCGCGCTCTCGCGCCTCGACAGGGCCGTGAGGCTGCTGTACGAGAACTTCAACCAGGTGTACGGGTACAAGAGCCTGTTCCGGTTCAAGCGCAAGTTCCAGCCCTGCTGGGAGAGCCGGTACCTGGTCTACGCGGGGCCGGCATCCCTCCCCTCGACGGTGCGTGCCATCGTGAGCGTGCTGAACCCGGAGGGTATTCGGAGCTACCTCAAAACGCCGTTACGCGCCGGGATCAGGCCCGGCGCGGCGTAGACGGTGACGTCGTTGCAGGAGAACAGACCGGCATGAACCGAACACTCGCCACGATAATCTGTCTGGCGCTCTGCGCCGTCGCGCTCTGTACCGCTTGCGACCAAGCAC
>CADDYR010000170.1 GCA_902810765.1 Chloroflexota bacterium | reverse complement strand
CCCCTGGCCTCCTCGACCAGCGACGCGCTCGAGCTCCAGCCGTCCCCCTCCATCCAGGGAGCCCTTCCCGCCCGCGGCGACTACCCCTTGATGATCGTAATGCCTGGCACACTCGGCTGATGACATTGTCCGCCCTCGATGTCACGTTTCGGTTGAGATCGGCATCCTAGTCAGCAGGATCAGCTTCGACAAATGCACCACAAGGAGGAGAGGGACGTGTACGGAACCATCGCTCGACTCAGTCCGAAGCCGGGGGCGGAGGCCGAGATCATCATGGGCATGGAGGACTGGCAGCGGGAACGGGCCCCGAAGGTCAGGGGAGCTGTGGGGGAATACCTGTTCAAGCTGGACAACGGCGGGCTGATGCTGGTCGCCCTGTTCGAGGACAAGGAGTCCTACGTGGCGAACGCCGAGGACCCCGAGCAGGACGCATGGTACCGCCGTCTGCGCGAGCAGCTCACGGCCGATCCCGAGTGGAACGACGGCGAGATACTGGCCATCGGACGACTGGCGCCCGCGTCCCCCACTCAGGAGAGCGCACAGGCGACGGCCGAGGTCTAGGCACCTGACAGGAGGTCGAATACGACGGTGGGGACGATACGAACCGCTTCGAGGCTCGGTCCATCCAGAACACCACCCTGCGTAGGCCCGCGAGGCCCGCATCCGTGCTCTTCGGATGCGGGCCTCGCGGGAGCTCAGACGGCTCGCTCCGCGGCTACCGGCTGAGAGGAGACCTCCGCCGCGGCCCGCTTCGTGTGCCACCTGATGACGGTGTGCCTCCGGCTCCCAAGGAGCGCAGCGGGCGTCGAGACCACGGTCACGAATATCATCAGCGCCCAGTAGAACAGAGGATACATCGCCGCCCACAGGTAGAAGCGCACGACACCGGGGTTGTAGCGCCGGTCCAGCAGCACGCCCACCGCGAGCTGCACGAGCGCGAGCGTGGCGATCACCATGCCCCAGAAGTTGGGGATCGGTGCCGTGCCGAGCGGCTTCAGCCCAACCGCGTAGGACAGGGCCCAGAAGGCGGTCATCGCGGTCAGTGCGTAGGCCCAGGCGATGGAGACACACGCGTCGACGTAGATCGGCCAGAAGCGGCACGTGCGCCAGCTCCGGAAGATGCCGACGTGCCGCCTTAGCACCTGCGCCAGCCCCAGGGCCCACCGGCGCCGCTGCTTCCACAGCCCCTCGAGCGTCTCCGGGACCTCCATCGCCACCACCGCGCGCGGCTCGTAGCGGATGTCGTAGGCTCTCAGCTGCAGCTTCCAGGAAAGCGCTATGTCCTCGGTCGCCATGTCCGGGTCGAACATTCCGACGTCCACGATCGCCGCCTTTCGAAAGGCGGCGACCGCGCCCGACACCGTAAGTATGCGTCCCCAGACCCGCTGCCCTCGGCGGAGCACCGAGACGATCGAGGCGAACTCGGTGGCCTGTACCTTCGCGAGCAGGGAGCGAGTGTTCGCCACCTGGGGGTTGCCCGTGACCGCGGCCACGCGCCCGCTCTCGAAGTGCGGCACCAGATGATCGAGTATGTCGGGACGAGGCTGGATGTCGGCATCGAGTATGAGCACGATCTCGCCGCGCAGCACCGGAATCGCGTCGTTGAGGGCCATCGCCTTGCCCTCGTTGTGGAGCTTGCGGATCAGCCTGATCTTCCCGGCACGCGCGTACGGCTCCAGAATGCGCGAGGTGCCGTCCGGCGAGCCGTCGTCCACCACGACGATCTCCTTGTTGGGGTACGTGATCGCCAGAAGAGACCGCACGGTGCGCTCGATCACCAGCTCCTCGCGGTACGCGGCAACGAGCACGGACACGAGCGGGAGGTTCGAGTCGTGAGAGCTCCCGGACCGTGCCCGCCGCTCGTTCCGCCGGTAGAAGGCGAGCGCGTGGACTATCCATACGACGGCGGTCACGATCGGATACAGCGCGATGAACGCGATCGTCGCGTGATACAGGGGCGTACCCGCGATCCACAGGAGCAGCTGCTGGAGCGAGTGCATCGCCTAGACCTCCCTGCCCGCCGGCCCGTAGCGCTTCACATCGCCCACCAGCTCGACAACGACGTAGCTCGATCGCAGGCTAGCCTCGTGGCCGTCGTCCCAGACCAATGTCCGACCCAGGCGATCCACGTCGGTGCGCGGCTGGGCGGTGGGCCTGCCCTTCCTGGGGCCCTTCGTCTCGTAGATCCGCAGGTTGTGCCTAATCCACAGCACCATCACCACGGATGCGAACAAAGCAATGGCAGCGATCATCTCCGTACTGCTGAGCGCGGCCCCCCAGCTCACACCGTTGCGGCGTATGAGCGCGAGCCACATCACACCGATGAGCGCCCAGAACAGTATCCCGAGAAGAGTGTGCGCAATCTCGCGCGGCCTCGACAATTCGGATGACCTCCGTTTCCTAGTGAGCTACGTGCTTTTCGTGTCCTTGCGCCCATTATGCGCATGAACGCTAAATAGCGCATGAACGAGACACGGCTCGGAGGTAACGATTTCGTCAAGGAAGTGTTGAGGATTCGATAGCCGCGCCCGCGCGACGGGCGGTACGGCGTATAGGGAGAGAGGGCCCTCTCGTGAGAGGGCCCTCTCTCGAAGCTCAGCGCTTTGGCGGAGGCTAGCTCACGACCACGAGCACAGTCGCCGTGCCCGTGTTGCCCACCGGCGCGTACTGGATCGTGTTCGTCCCGGGCTCGAGGTACCGGCTGATGTCGAGCTCGACCACCGGCTGCGAGAGCTGCTCCTGCGTGAGGCTGATCTGGTACGTGCCGTTGATCGTCACGTTCAGCCCCTTCATCCCCTGCGCCCTCACCTCGAGCACGCCCTTGCCCGTCGGCGTGGCGAACTGCTGGCGCAGCACGTGCGGCCCGGAACCAGCAGCGTTGATGCTGATCGGGTATGAGCCGATGTCCACGCCCGTGTAGTATGCCTGCAGGATCTGGATGAAGTTCTGGCCCGAGAGCCCTCGGCCGTCCGCGCCGTACTGGCTCATCCCGACGTTGTGTCCCCAGCCGCCGCCGTACACCTTCACCCCGGCGAAGCTGCCGTCCGGGTTGTAGTACGGATCCACTACGCTCGGGTTGTTCAGCACGAAGTTGGCCGGGATCGTCCTGCCCGTGCACAGATCGGGCGTACTCGAGGCGGTCGCGCCGAGCACGCGCCTCAGGTTGTCCCAGCCCCTCACGTCCACCACGCCGCCCGTGAGCGTGATCCGCGCCACCGCCACACGTCCCGACGGCATCCTCTGAGTCACCTCGACGTTCGTGACGTCGCCCGTGGCCGAGCCGCTCACCACCACGTACCGCCCAGGCACCAGGCGCTCCTTGATGACGTCGGCCGGAATCGAGAAGACCCAGCGAGCGAATCGGTTGTTCACGAGCTCGCAGGAGTCGTATGTCTGGGGCTGCGGGTTCGTCCAGAAGTCGCGTATGCCCTGCTCAGTGCTCAGGTCCGGGGGAGTGCCCGGCCCGTCGTAGATGCCCTTGAGGTAAGGCACGGCGTTCGTGCCCGGCAGCTGGTCGGGCGGCTGGTTGAAGATCCACTCCACGCTCTCGGTGTGACCTCCCATCGAGGAGGAGTAGAACGCCGAGATTATGTCCCCCTGATAGGACGCGACGAGACCCTCGGTACCGTCCACCGCCTCGTCCCCGCGCGGGTGCTCGGAGGTCTCGCCCCGGTAGACCTGAGACGATGGCGAGTCGTCCAGGTCGAACGGGTACCCCAGCCCCTCCCAGCGCCCGATGTTCGCCACGGCGTAGCCGCGGGCGGCCACTGCCTGCGCCTTCAGCGCCTCGAGCGCGAAGAAAGCCGGCGACTCGTTCACGACCACCCCTCGGATGTAGTCCTCGAGCCCGAGGATGTTCACCAGGTTCACCATCCCGGCGGGAGTCGCGCTGCCACGAGCCACCTCCATCTGACCGCGGTACATCGGCGTCAGGTAGCGGCTGTAGGTAATGATGTCTATTCGCCTGATGCTGTCCACGGCGAACAGATTGTCCGGGCTGTTCGGCACGAAGCGTATCGGTCCCACGAACGTGCCGACCGCGCCGCCCGGTCCCGAGACCACGTATCCCGTGCCGTCGTAGCGCACGTCGAACTCCTGTCCAGCCTGCATCGTCGCCACCTGCTTGCCGGTGGAGAGGTCCACGACGCGCACCGATCCCGAGGTGTTCGAGAGCTTCACGAACGGGTGGTTGACGGAGTAGAACTCCGAGAGGCTGCCCGACGGCGTGTACGAGTACCTCAGGCCGATCCTGAGGGTCGTCACGGCGTTCGTGGGGTTGCCCTGGGTCGTCGGGCCAAGGTCGGGTCGCTGGCCGGACGCGTGGGACGGCCCGTAGCGCTCCAGGAATTGCGTCCAGCCCTGGGCCTCCTCCTGCGCCTGCCTGTCATTGGCCGAGGACGCCGACACCCCGGCGGAGATCGAGAATACGAGAGCCAGCACCGCCAGGGCGGGCAAGAGACGTAAGAGCGCCTTCATGATCGCTTACCTCCATCGCGTGAGCTGCGCCGGGCGCGCCACGTGCGTGCTCCCCACCCGCACCCGAGCGCCCCGGCGCCAAAGTCCGCCTATGATATACCCACTCGTCCAAACCGTAAAGGGTACTGGCTCCAGAAACGCGCGAAGGAAACAGGCGTGGAACCTGGGAGCCCCGGGGCGCGGTATAGGTGATGAGGCGGTCAAGTCCTCCGAAGGACCAGCTGGCGCAGGCCCCACTCGATCTCGCTGGTTACTTCGGGGCCGGCGGCGAATTCGGACAGGACGCGCTCCAGGCGATCAATCGTTTCGGAGTCGCAGTTCGCCCTGACGAATGGGTCGTCACACCACGTCCGGATGTTTGGATGGAACATCGCCGCAGCATCCCTGTTGGTCACGGTCAGCCTTCGGACGTCGTTCGAGACGCACTCGAGGCCCGAGCCGCCCGCGAGGTCGCTCAGAACGGGGCCGACGTACAGGCTGCGCTGCCGCGCTTCGAGCATCGCGGCGACTATCTCCAGGTACTCCCTGAACACCGACCTGGTCGTGCTGATCGAGTCCACCTCCTCGATCAGCAACAGTCCACCCTCGCGAAGCTGGGTTGCCCACGCGCACAGAATCCCGCCAGGATCCTCGATATGGGTGAGCAGGAACCGGCAGTACAGCACGTCCGCCGGCCCCACAGGAAACGGTGTTCGAGTGACATCGTGCCGGAGGAACGACACGACCGCGCTCCGTGAGCGGCGCGCGAGCTCCACGAAGCGCTCCGAGCTGTCCAGCCCGATCACGCGTGCGCACTCCAGCACGCTTGCAAGCAGGTGCGTGGTGTGGCCCGGACCGCAGCCGAGGTCCACCACCAGCTCCTGCCGCCCCCTCACCGCCCGCCCAACGAACTCGCGGGTCGAGACCTCGTACACGCGCGCCAGCACGCCAAGCCTGTGCGCGGCCAAGTCGCTATCTAGGAACAGGTACTCCATGCCTCCTCCTCAACTGATTTCGTGTAAGCATACAGGCCTCGTCGCGGATAGGGAACGACAGCACAGCCAGAGACAATAGTAATCCACAACACCCCCAACCACCGAGTCCACATCGAGACACTGCCGCGTCGCCAGGCTCAGGCTGTTACCATGGTGGTGGAGGCAGGTGAACGTGACAGCCGGACAGTTCCTGGCGACGGCGTGGGAGTGGCATCCGAGCGTGCTCGTCGGCAGTGCGCTCGCGCTCGCGGCGTACTTCCGGTGGGCGAAGCCGGTGTCTCCCGCCCGCGCGACCGCGTTCGTCTCAGCAGTGCTCCTCCTGGCCTTCACCCTCGTCTCGCCGATGGATCCTCTGAGCGACGACTACCTCTTCAGCGTCCACATGCTCCAGCACATGTTCATGGTCCAGCTCATCTCGCCGCTGTTCGTCCTGGGAGTGCCGCCACACACCTGGAGGTGGATCCTGACGTGGCGCCCGGCGGATCGGATCGAGGACGTGCTCGGAAGGCCGGTGATCGCCTGGCTCTCCCATATCGCCGTGATGCTCGCGTGGCACGTGCCGTACTTCTACGACCTCGCCCTCGAGTACGAGCCCCTGCACGTGCTCGAGCACCTGATGTTCCTGACCACCGGAGTGATCTTCTGGTGGCCCGTCGTGGCACCCGTTCGGGAGCGGATGCACCCGCTGGCCTCGGCGTTCTACCTGTTCCTCGCCGCCGCAGCCACCAGCGTACTCGGGATCGTGCTCGCCTTCGCACCAGCGGGCACGTACGTTTACTACGTCCGGCCCCACGGTGACCCGACAGTGACCCACCTGGTGCGCACCGCGTGGGGCCTGAATCCGCAGGCCGACGAGCTCCTGGGAGGGATGTTCATGTGGGTGCTCGGCGGATTCGGCTACCTGATCGCGATCGCGCTCGTCGTGATCCGCTGGTACTCGGCACCCGAGCCTACCGAGGAAGCCGCCGGCTGACCCCGGCAGCGCCCGGACCCCGCGCTCGGGTACGATAGGGGGCAGGCAAGCGGTACATCGGCAGCGAGCGGACGGATGACTTCCAGGACGTACGACGCGATCGTGGTCGGACTCGGGGGGATGGGGAGCGCCACGGCGTACCACCTCGCGCGGCGCGGACAGAGAGTGCTCGGGCTCGAGGCACACGAGCGGCTCCACAAGCTCGGCTCCTCCCACGGCCGCAGCCGGATCATCCGCGAGGCTTACTTCGAGGCCCCGCAGTACGTCCCCCTCGTGCGCAGGTCGTACGAGCTCTGGCGCGAGCTCGAGGCCGAGAGCGGGCGGCGCCTGCTGCGCATCACCGGCGGGATCAACATCGGCCCTCCTGGCGGGGCGCTCGTGACCGGCGCGCTTGCGAGCGTCCGCGAGCACTCGATCCCGCACGAGTATCTGGACGCCTCGGAGATCGTGTCGCGCTTCCCCGCTCTCGACCCGCCCGAGGACTTCGCCGCGGTGTACGAGCCCACGGCCGGCGCGCTCGATCCTGAAGCCTGCGTGTCGGCCCACCTCGATCTCGCCGCCTCGCTCGGCGCCGAGCTTCGGTTCGATGAGCCGGTCGCCGAGTGGTGCGCCGATGGCAGCGGTGTTCGTGTTCGAACGGCGCTATCCGAGTACCGCGCGATCTCGCTCGTGCTCGCGCCCGGGCCCTGGGCCGGAAGGCTGCTCGCCGACCTCCGCCTCCCGCTGCGCGTCGTCCGCAAGGTGGTCGCGCACTTCGAGCCGGAGCACCCCGAGCTCCTCGCGCCACCCGCCTGTCCCGTCTTCCTCTGGGAGGTCCCGGAGGGTGTGTACTACGGGCTCCCGCACCTCGAGGGGCAGGGGGTGAAGTTCGGCCGCCACGACGGCGGAGAGGAGTGCTTCCCCGAGGCCGTTCGCCGCGAGGTGGAGGACGCAGAGGTCGAGGAGCTGCGCCGGGTGCTGCGAAGGTACGTGCCCGGAGCCGCGGGACGCGAGCTCGAGCGGCTCACCTGCCTGTACACGATGACCCCCGACGAGCACTTCGTAGTGGACCATCACCCCGAGCACGAGCAGGTCGTGTTCTGCTGCGGCTTCTCCGGACACGGGTTCAAGTTCTCGTGCGTCGTGGGCGAGGCGCTCGCCGATCTCATCACGAGCGGCAGAACGGGACACCCCATCGGCTTCCTCTCGGTCGCCCGCCTGCTGCGGCGGAGCGGGAGGTAACGCTTGCGGACGGACCAGCCAGAGGTGCGCGTCAGGTGGCCGACGGACAGGATACCCGTGTGCCTGCTCGTGGACGACCCCGTGCCCTGCCGCAACCCCATGTGGTACGAGTTCCCGGATCAGGGCCACGTCGAGGAGATACCGAACGGCTTCGCGGAGAGCTTCGCGGACCTGTGCGAGCAGTACGGGGTGGCGGGCAAGTTCTCGGTCATCCCCTGTCCCAGGGCCGAGGGACGGGTGGACGAGGGACTGCCCGGCGTGCCCGACTCGGAGCTGAGGGAGTTCCTGTGCATTGTGCGCGAGCGTATAGCTCCCCGGATGGACGTGTCGCCCGAGCTCCTCACGCACAACCGCGCGGTGGACCCCGACACCCTCGAGCCGCTCGAGGAGCGGGAAGACGCCTGGGCAGCGCGGCAGGACGAGCGCACCCTCACCAGATACATCTCGACCGCGCTCGCGATCCTGCGCAGCGCCGGGCTCGAGCCGAACGGTGTGACCTCGCCCTGGGCACTTGGAGCCGAGATCGAGGATGTCTACGCTCGGGCCATCTCTGCCGCTCTTTGGGAGGTGTGCGGCGTGCGCGTCGGCTGGTACTTCCTCCACGCGGACGGCGCCTCGCCCGTCGTGCCGCCACGCGTCGTGCTGCTGAACGAGCGCGAGCGCAGGGGGCTCGTCAGCCTGATCCCCGGCTTCGGCCGCGATCCCTTCTGGCGCACACAGCAGGGAGAGGAGCCGCAGCTGGACGACCTGATATCGTCCGACGGCTCGCGGGGCCGGCTCGCCGACCTGTTCCATGCCGGCAGCCCCGTGGCGCTCTGCACGCACTGGCAGTCACTCTTTTCGAACGGTACCGGAACGGGCCTCGCCGCGCTCGAGGGGCTGTGCGCACGGATCGAGCACAACTGGTCGGACCGCTTCCGGTGGACGCCCGCCCGAGAGCTGGCACAGTACGCGGTCGCCACCGCCGCTGTGAGGCTCGAGTCGGAAGGAGACGTCATCCGAATCAGCTCTCCCTTCGAGTGTCCGCGCCTCACCCTCGAGCTGCCGTCCCGCCCCGGTGCCCGGCTCCACCTCGACGGCACGCCGCTTGAGGTGACGGGCGGGGCCCTCGAAGAGGGCTGCTGGAGGCGGGATGGAGATAGGGCGATCGCGTGCTTTGGCCTCGAGGGCAGCGTCGAGCTAAGCTGGCGAACCTGAGCTCACCGGGCTCAGGCGACAGCCTCGGTAAAGGGGCGGACGACCCC
>CADDYR010000169.1 GCA_902810765.1 Chloroflexota bacterium | reverse complement strand
GAGTGCTCGGCAGCAGCTCGACCGCGATCACCGCGGGGCTCGGAGGGATCGAGGGACGCGCGCTGCTCGGCGGGGACGCCCTCGAGGTGGCGGGACCGCCCAGCGGACCAGGAATCGGTCGCAGGCGCCTGCGGCCGGGACTGGCCCTGTCGGTAGACCGGCACGTGAGGCTGCGGGTGCTGCCCGGTCCACAGGCCGACGCGCTGCCGGGAGCCGTCGAGCGCCTCCTCGAGGGCGAGTGGCGCGTGACGGACCGCTGCAACCGGATGGGCGCGAGGCTCGACGGCCCCGAGCTGCCTGCCCTCACGCCAGGGTTCCAGACCGAGGGCATCCCGGCCGGAGCGATTCAGGTCACGCCGGACGGCAAGCCAATCATCCTGCTCGCGGACAGGCAGGTCACAGGCGGATACCCAAAGCCCGCGGTCGTGGCGACGGTGGACCTGCCGCTGGCGGGCCAGCTGCGACCAGGCGACAGCGTTGCGTTCGAACTGGTCACCGTTGACGAGGCGCTCGAGCTGCTCGGACGGCGAGAGTCGGAGCTCGCCGCGGGGGTCTATGAGGCGGGCGAGGAGAGCGACGTGGCGGCCGTGCGCGACCTGATCGCGGCGCTCGAGCGCAGCCGCATCGAGGAGCTCAGGCTCGAAGGCCCCTCCCTCACCCTCCGCTGGCGGCGCCGAGGTGAGTAGAGGCGATCGCGAGCGACCTCACTCCGCGCCCATTGCACCTTTGTTGACGTAGTCCAGTATCCGCTCCGCACAGCTCATCGGAGTCTCGAACGTCGTATCAACGGTCACGTCATATCGGATACCGGCGTGCACGCGTCGGGCAGACCATCGCGCGAGGCCGGGGCGGTCAACACGCTGGATCTCCCGTCGCTCGAGCTCTTCGAGGCTGCAGTAGACCCCGACCCGCGCTGGCTCGAGAGCTGCTAATACACTGAACCAGTGATCGCGAACTCGCTCGTCGAGCAACATCTCGTCGACGATGACCGGATTGCCGGTTCGGACTAGCTCGGCGATCGCCAGGTGAAACCCGGCCAGGATTCTCCATCCCACGGGACCGTAGGTGATGCCCAACACGGGATGGCCGTCCTCCGGCGGCAGCTCCACGTATTCGAAACCGAGGCGTCGGTAAGCACCACCGCTCCCCCAGCGTTCCGGGACGGCGTGGAAGCATGTATCCAGACCGATCAACAGGTAAGGCTCGTCCAGGATCTCTTGGAGGGCCTTGCCGAGGCTCGTCTTCCCGGCGCACGACGCGCCGTTGAGAAAGATGATGGGTGGCACGGAGCGGCCTTTCAGCTGGCACACGGTTGAAGCCTCCAATGCGCTCTTGTGTAGTTTCGGTGGGACGGATGTGTCATACCAAATCCGGGTAATGAGTCTGTCATTCTGATGGCCCGAAGGGCCGAAGAATCTGTCCTCAGACTCTGGGGCGTTCCGCTTGCAGATCCTTCGCCTGCGGCTCAGGATGACAAGCGTGAGTGGCACGGGACGACGACGGGTAAGTGCTTCCCCGGAATCCGTATCACACTATCCGCGTCGCTACCTACCTTCTGAGGCGCTGCCGACGATGCTCACAGGTCCACCACGGTGCGGAAGCAAGAACTCGATCCGGTGCTCAAAGCAAGAGTATGTAGACCTGCTTGCCGGGTATGATGGTGAAGCCAAAGGCCGAGTACAGCTCACGAGCGGCCCGATTGTCCTGGTCCGTATTCAGCTGTACACGGTTGGCTCCTCGCGCTCTAGCCAGATCAGCCGCGTACTCCAGCAAGGCCCGACCCACTCCCGTCCTCCTGTGTTTCGGTCGCGTGAAGAGGTCGTGTACGTAGAGGACTGGCGCCCCCTTGGTAGTGGAGAAGTACCAGGCGAGAGCGGCAAACCCCACGAAGCTATCGGCCCGCCTGGCGAGCACGAATTGAGCGCTCGGGAACTCCAGCAGCCTCTCCAGGGCCGAGTAACAATGCCTGCGCTGCTCCTCATCGTAGCCGTCCGGGTGAACGTACTCCGCCAGGAGCGCCGATGCCTGCTCAAGGGACTCCGTGCTCAGAGGTACGACCTCGATCCCATCGGCTGACCCGTCCGAGGAGGCATTCAAGGTCGTGCTCCTAGCGTTAGCACTCGGTGCGCTCAAGGCGCTGCACTCCGGGGTCGGCGTTCACCACGGCAAGAGTGCAGCGGGAGACGCACACGAGCTTGCCACGCTCGTCCCGGATCATCACCTCCCACACCTGGCTCGTGTGCCCCCGGTGCAGGGGTGTGCCGGTCGCGGTGAGCAGCCCCGAGCGGACGGGTCGCAGGTGGTTGGCGTTGATCTCCTGCCCGAGCACGACGCGGCCCTCGCCGCAGTTGACCCACCCGCCGAAGCTGGCGACGGTCTCGGCGAGCGCGAGCGAGGCCCCGCCGTGCAGGTAGCCCAACGGCTGGTGGTGGTCAGGCGTCACTGGCATCGTCGCCACCACCCGCTCGCGCGTGAGCTCCGTGATCTCGATGCCGAGCAGCTTCTGCAGCCCGACAGCCCGCGCATCCCGCCTCGCGGTGGTCCCGGCGCCCCTCGGATCTTCGCTCATGCCTCGACGTACCTCCTGATCTCGTCCGGCCAGTCAAGCCGCCCGTAGTCCTCGGGTATGAGCGCGAAGACGTGGCTGTCGCGCGGCCCGCCGTCTCGTCCGGCCGTGCAGTTGCGCAGCGTGCCCTCGAACACGAAACCCAGCCCCTCGGGGACCCTGCGGCTGCGGACGTTCTCGGGGTCCATCCTGATCTCGACCCTGTTCGCCCCCAGTCGCTCGAACGCGAGCCACGTGAGCAGCTGTACGGTCTCGCGCATGTAGCCCCTGCCCTCCGCGCCGTTGCGCAGCCAGTACCCTATCTCGAACGCCCGTATGCGCCAGTCTATGCGATGGAGCCCCGATCCCCCGAGCAGACCTCCGGACTCGCGCTCGAATATCCCCACGACCAGGTCCTCGCGCAGCAGGAAGCTGGCCCGGGCCCGGCGCACGAACGACACGGCGTCGTCGGGCGATCTGTACCCTGCGACCCACGGCAGCCAGGGCTCGAGCCGCTCGCGGGACTCGTCCACTGCCTCCCACACCTGCCTCGCGTCCTCCTCGCGGAACGGGCGCACGACGACGCGGGGGCCGGTCAACTCCTCCGGGAGGTCTATCAGGATCGGTTGCTGCTCCATCGGTCTGGTGCCTCACATCCGTGCTCGGGGGCCGAAAGGATAGGTACTCAGGCCCTCTGCTCATCCGGTGGCGGTAGCACGTGCTCGAGGATCGCGGTGACGACTTCTTCCAGTGGGGCCCGGGTGTTTACCTCCAGCGTCGCGGCCCCCCTGAGCAACGGCTCGACGGTCTCGAGATACCCGAGCGTCTCGGCCAGCTCGTGCGGCTCCTTCCCGTACGGGTTGGTCGTGCGGGTCGTCAGCCGCTCGACGAGCGTCCGAGCGGGTGCGCTCAGGAGCACGATGTGGTCGAACTGCGGGTAGAACTTCACCTGGTTTCTCGAAGTCCCGCTGACGAACAGCACGTCGGCGTCCTCGGCCGACAGCAGCTCCTGGATGCGGTCCTCGCGCCACAGCCACTCAGGGCCGTCCTCTGACTCGGCCTCTGCCGAGTACCCATCGTAGTCGGTGTCTACGGCCTTGTAGCCGAGCTCACCCAGCTTTTGGATCACGGTGGACTTGCCGGTCCCCGACATCCCGGTCAGCAGCACCCGCTTCACGGCTTCTCCCCCGGCATCACCGGCCTCCGGCGCGGATCCGGCACCGCGGCCGGGGCAGCTTCAGCGCCTCCTCGATCCCCGACGGGCCGCCGGTCAGCCTCGCGAGCACCGAACGCGTCTCGCACGCAAGCCCCGCGACGTCCACCCCTCCGCACTCCGGCTCGAAGCGCTCCAGGAGCTCGAGGCCGCTCTCGAGCTTCGCCTGCGCTCCGTGCCGGTTCCGCCTCTCCAGGTGGTAGAGGCCGACGCCGACGAGCAGGACGCCCTGATAGAGGTATCGGACGTCCCGCGGCTCCTCGCGCCATATGCGCTCGAGGATCTCGTGGCACTCCCAGTACTCGCCCGCGTTGAACTGCTCCACACCCCACAGGAGCTCGTCCGGAGGTTGCTGGTCGCAACCCTCGCGGCCTATCAGGTGGCGCTGAGACCGCGGGAGCTTCGGGACCCGCCGACCCGGCATCGGCACCGATCAGAGCCGAGGGGGCTCGCCCCGAGCCCACGGCCCCGTCTGGGGACCGAAGACGTGCTCCTCGAGCTCGCGCTTCAGATCCTGGAGGGATAGGGCCACGTACTCGCGCGCCTCCTCCTGCGACATCCGCTCGACGAGCACAGTGGCGGCGATGTCGGACAGGCTGAGCAGGAACGCCTCGTTCTTGCGCTGATCGTACGAGAGGTGGGTGATGTCCGCCGCCTGAAGCAGCAGGCGGGCCACCTCCGGATACCTCTGCGCGAGCAGCCTGCCGACCTCTGCCTCCTCCTCGGTCAGCGGCTCGGGCTCCGGGTCGTGGTCACGCCAGTGGATCGGTCTCGGGTCCGTCATCTCACACCCCGGTGTCCTGCTCGGTGAGCTCCTCGATGCCCGCGCTCCTGCGCAGCAGGTCCGCCTTGTCCGTCCGCTCCCACGGCAGGTCCAGGTCCGGCCTGCCGAAGTGGCCGTACCGGGCCGTCTGACGGTATATCGGCCTGAGCAGATCGAGGTCGCGGATGATCGCCGCCGGCCGGAGGTCGAAGTGCTCCTGGACCAGCCGCTCTATCGTCGAGTCGGGCACGACGCCGGTGCCGAACGTCTCGACCATGAGGGAGATCGGGCGCGCGACCCCGATCGCGTAGCTGATCTGCAGCTCGCACCGCGATGCCAGCCCCGCCGCGACGACGTTCTTCGCGACGTAACGCGCCGCGTACGCGCCCGAGCGGTCCACCTTCGTCGGATCCTTGCCCGAGAAAGCCCCGCCGCCGTGCCGCGCGAGCCCCCCGTAGGTGTCCACGATGATCTTGCGCCCGGTCAGTCCCGCGTCGCCCTTCGGCCCTCCGATCACGAACCTGCCCGTCGGGTTGATGAGGAACCGCGTCCGCCGGTCCAGCAGCTCGCGAGGCACCACCTCGCGGATCACGTAGTCAATTACGTCGCTCCGTATCCGATCCTGGCTGACCTCCGGGTCGTGCTGGGCGGACACCACGACCGTGTCTACGTGCACGGGCCGGCCGCGGTGGTACTCGACCGTGACCTGCGACTTGCCATCGGGCCGCAGGTACGGGATCAGGCCGTCCTTGCGGACGGCGTCCAGGCGGCGCGTGATCGCGTGCGCGAGGTAGATCGGCATCGGCATCAGCTCCGACGTGTCCTCGCACGCGTAGCCGATCATCATGCCCTGATCCCCGGCGCCCAGCGCCTCGATCGCCGACTCCTCGTCCTCGCCCGAGCGCGCCTCGAGTGAGTGGTCCACGCCCATCGCGATGTCCGGGCTCTGCTCCTTGATCGAGACGATCACGCCGCAGGTCTCGTAGTCGAAGCCGTACTTCGCGCGCGTGTACCCCACGTCGCGCACCACGTCCCGCGCGACGGCCGGTATGTCCACGTAGCCTTCCTCGAGCGTGATCTCGCCCATCACGAGGATCAGCCCGGTCGTGGCGGCGGTCTCGCACGCGACGCGTGCGTGTGGGTCGACCTTCAGGAACGCGTCGAGCACCGCGTCCGAGATCTGGTCGCAGAGCTTGTCGGGGTGTCCCTCGGTCACCGACTCGCTGGTGAAGAGGGCCTTATCCTCCCCCACGAAAGTATCGCCCACGTGGATCTCTACCTCCCAGCGTCGCCAGCGGCAACGGATGTCGAGGCCATAATAGCACACGCCCGAGCGCCGTTCCTGTGGCGCGGCGCGCCCTTTCCTGCTACCCTTACGGCAGTCACCTGAGGAGGAGAAAGTGGACGAGCACACCCGGATGCTGCTGACCGCGGACACGTACATACGAGACCTCTTCGTGCGAGAGGACGAGCTGCTCTCGGGCTTCGCGCGCGAGGCCGAGGCGGCGGGCCTGCCGCGTATCCAGGTGCCGCCCGAGCTCGGCAGATTCCTCTCGATGCTGGTGCGCATCACCGGCGCCCGCAGGGTGCTCGAGATCGGCACGCTCGGGGGCTACAGCGCCACCTGGATGGCGCGCGCCCTGCCGCCTGAGGGACGCATCATCACGCTCGAGCGCGAGCCCAGGCACGCCGAGTTCGCCCGAAGCTTCCTCGAGCGCGCGGGCGTGGCCGACCGGGTGGAGATAGTGCTCGGCACGGCGCTCGACAGCCTGCCCAGGCTCGAGGCCAGCGGCGAGGGGCCGTTCGACCTCGTGTTCATAGATGCGGACAAGGCCAGCTACCCCGACTACCTCCGCTGGGCGCTGCGCCTGACCAGGCCCGGGGGCGTGATCGTGGGGGACAACGTCTGGCGCGGGGGCAGCGTCCTCTCGCCCGAGACCGAGGACGCGCGCGGCGCCGCCGAGTTCAATCGGATCGCCGCCGAGTCCCCGCGCCTCGAGGCGCTCCTGTTCACGAACCGGGGCGGGCAGGACGGCTTCCTCGTCGCCGTCGTCCGGCCCGGGTAGCCCGCGACCCGAATGCTAGAATATCAGAGGTATCGAGAATCAGCAGCGAGGCAGGAAGTTGCAGGAACTAACAGACAGGCTTCAGGAGCTCCATCGCAGGATGCTCGCCCTACAGGAGCACCTTTGACCTCCCGGAGAAGCAGGCTGAGATAGCGCGGCTCGAGAAACAGACGGCCGAGCAGGACTTCTGGTCCGACCCGCAGGCCGCCCAATCGGTCATGCGCCGGATGAGCGGCCTCAGGCGCCAGACGGAGATGTGGAGCGAGCTCCTCGGTCAGGCGGAGGATCTCTCGGCGCTCCTGGAGCTCGCACGAGAGGAGGGCGACGACGCACTGCTCCCGGAGATCGAGGCCGACACCTCCGCGCTCGAGGCGAGGCTGGAGAGGCTCGAGCTCGAGCTGATGCTCTCAGGACCCTACGACCAGAACGACGCGATCATCAGCGTACACGCCCGCGAGGGGGGCATAGACGCTCAGGACTGGACCCAGATGCTCGTGCGCATGTACCTCCGATGGGCTCAGCGGCGCGGCTGGGACGCCGAGGTCGTGAGCAGCCTCGAGGGCGAGGAGGCCGGATTCAAGACCGCGACGCTGGAGATACGCGGCGACTACGCGTACGGCTACGCCAGGTCCGAGGCGGGGCAGCACCGGCTGGTGCGCCTCTCCCCGTTCGACCAGGCCCACCGGCGCCACACGAGCTTCGCGCTCGTCGAGGTGATGCCGGTCGTGACCGAGTCGGCGGAGGTCGAGGTGCGCGAGGAGGACCTCAGGGTGGACACCTACCGCGCGTCGAGCGCGGGCGGACAGCACGTGAACAAGACCTCCTCGGCGGTGCGCCTGACGCACCTGCCCACCGGCATAGTCGTCACCTGCCAGAACGAGCGCTCGCAGATGCAGAACCGCGAGACCGCGATGAGGATCCTGCGCGCCAGGCTGGCGGAGAGGGAGCTTCAGAGACAGGCGGAGGAGCAGGCGAGGCTGAAGGGCGAGCACCGCGCCACCGGCTGGGGCGCGCAGATACGGTCCTACGTGCTCCACCCGTACAACCTCGTGAAGGACCACCGGACGGGCTACGAGACCTCCGACACCGAGGGGGTGCTCGACGGCGACCTCGATCCATTCGTCGAGGCGTACCTGAGGAGCGAGATCGGGGAGGCACCCGCGCCCGCCGCCGGGTAGCGGCCGCGTTGTTACAATGTACCGGAGGCTGGCCCTCCTCGCACGGAACCGAAACGGAGCGAATCATGACGAGCACCACGTCCGATAGTCCCGTCTACTCCGCCTTCTGGCTCTATTCCGCCGAGCCCGAGTACGGGAGACTGCCCCCGGCAGAGCAGAACACGGCGAAGGCGTCCTTCCTGCACGCCCTCGAGTCGAGGCCCGAGAGCGTGGCGCTCCGGGGAGCCTACTCGCTCGTCGGCCTCAGGCACGACGCCGACCTGATGCTGTGGGTGTACGGGCCCGACCTGGACGACATTCAAGAGCTCGCGGTCGCCCTGCGCAGGTCCGGCCTCGGCCGCTACCTGCGACAGGCGCACGCGTTCCTGGGCGTCACCACCGCGCCCCGCTACGATCCAGAGCACAAGCCCGCGTTCGTGGCCGGGGCCGAGCCGAAGGCTTACGCGAGCGTGTACCCCTTCGTGAAGACCGCGGAGTGGTACCTGCTCTCCCGTGAGGAGCGTGGGCGCCTGATGGCCGAGCACGGTCGGGTGGGCAGGCGCTACGCCGTGCCCCGCGAGAGACTCGCCCCCGCCGGTGGCACCGGCGGAGGGGCGGCGGCCGCAACAGCCGTCGAGACCGAGGTGGGCGGCGGGGTGCTCTCGAACACGGTGGACGCCTACGGGCTGGGCGACTACGAGTTCATCCTCGCGAACGAGTCGGATGACCCCTCCGAGATCACCGCGATGATGATGGCGCTGCGCGCGACCGAGGTGAGGCGCTACACCAGGCTCGACACGCCCATCTTCTTCGGTAGGCTGCGCGAGCCCGGCCAGGCCCTGGACGATCTGTAGGGAAAGCCCCGCACACGAGGGGCGGGGCGCTCAGCCCATCCTCCCGAGCGCGGTCCCGACGGCCTCGTCCCTGAGGGCGGTCGCCCTCGCCTCGACCTCCCGCATGCGCTGCCGGTAGCCCTCCGCTGCCTCGCGGTCCCTCATGAGTCCGGAGTTGACGCGCACGTTCAGCAGGGAGGCTCGGGCGGCGGACTCGGCGAGGACGGCTCCCGCGGCGGCGTCGCTGATCGCGTTGCGGTTGCCCAGCCGCGCGACGGTCGTGAGCAGCTCGAGCACCTCCACGCACCTCTCGG
>CADDYR010000168.1 GCA_902810765.1 Chloroflexota bacterium | reverse complement strand
GGTCGCGCGTCCAGGCGCGGTGCAGCTCCGACCTCGGGCTGAGTGTCCGCCCCGGCCCCCGGCGTAGGAGGGGACGTGCACTCGACCAGCGCGAGCTCTATCGGCAGGTATCCGTAGGGACCGGTGCGGAGGGTGTAGTCGAGGGTGCTGAACTTCTCCGTCGCGCGAAGCAGCGAGTGGAGGTCGGCACGCTCCGCCTGGCCCTTCATGCGCTCCAGCGCCTCGTGTGTGAGGTCGAGCGAGCTCTGCCGGCCGCCCGAGACCTTGATCATCAGCACGTTGCGGAGGTACTCGACGAGCTCCTGGGTGAACTGCCTGGCGTCCATCCCCTCCTGCGCCCAGCCGCTCAGCCTCTCGAGTCCGCGGGTGGGATCCTTCTCGACGATCGCGTCCACGAACTCCGCTATCCTGTCGGAGCCGACTGTGCCGAGCAGTGCCTGCACGTCCTCCAGGGTGATCTCGCCTCCGAGCGCGATCAGCTGGTCGAGGAGGCCGAGGGCGTCGCGCAGGCTGCCGGTGCTGACGCGGGCTATCGCCGCGAGCGCCTGGGGCTGCACCCTCAACCCCTCCTGCTCGGCCACATACTCCAGGCGGCGGATCACGTCCGCCGTGGGGATGCGACGGAAGTCGAAGCGCTGGCAGCGCGATATGATCGTCGGAAGGACCTTCCAGACCTCGGTCGTCGCGAGCACGAATATGGCGTGCTCGGGCGGCTCCTCGAGCGTCTTGAGCAGCGCGTTGAAGGCGTGGGCGGTGAGCATATGGACCTCATCTATGATGTACACCTTGTAGCGCAGCTCCGCGGGCGCGAAGCTCACCCGCTCGATGACTTCCGCGATGTCCTCCACCTTGCGGCGGCTCGCGGCGTCGATCTCGATGAGGTCCATCGCCCTGCCCTCGTTGATCGCGCGGCAGGCGTCGCACTCGTTACAGGGGCGGGGGCCGTCGGAGGTGCAGTTGATCGCCTTGGCGAGCAGGCGCGCCGTGGAGGTCTTGCCGGTGCCGCGCGGCCCGCAGAACAGGTACGCGTGCGCTACCCTGCCCGAGCTGATCGCGTTCCGGAGCGTGCGCGTGACGTGGTCCTGGCCGTACAGCTCCTCGAACGTCTGCGAGCGGTACTTGCGGTAGAGAGACTGAGACATAGCGAGACGGCGCGGCCTCCAGGCTATCTGCCGAGGGTTGCTCTGTCATTATACCTGCGGCGTGGCGGGGTATGAACCGGAGGGCGGGTGGCCGTTCGTGTCACCTGCCAGCTGCACGGATGCCTTCCCGGAAAGCGGGGGATCTGTCCTCGTAACCACAGATCCCTCGGCCCACGGCCTCGGAACGACGGGCTCATCGCCCGGGTTCGGTATTAGGCCCGGCCCGCAGCGGAGAGAGGGTTGCCACAGATCGCACAGCCGTAGCCTCCGTCCGAGGCGACGGGCTCGCGCGCGATCCACAGGCCACAGGCGTTGCAGCGGTACGCGATCGCGCGGAGGTTCGGGCTCGGGCTGATGTCCCGCTCGACGATCGCCCGCCGGAGCGCCTCGAGATCGGGCGAGCCGAGCACGCTCGCGGCCGTCACCTCGTCGTGCGAGACCTCCAGCTCGAGCGCCATTCCTGGCGCGAGATCGTGCTTGTCCCGCAGGTTCTCCCACGCGCCGTCGTCTATCGTGACCGTGCGCACGGACTCCGGGTCGTCGAGCGGGCGCACGCTCAGGCCGACGGTGTCCCCCTGGAAGAACCCGCCGAAATGCACCATCTCAGTGATTATGTAGACTCCGCTCTCCAACCGCTCCTCCAGTCGCCACCGGGACCGGGCTTGCTATTGGGGCCGCGCCGAGGCCGTGCGCTCCTTCGCGGCAGGCAGGAGCTGGATGTGCAGCTCGCGCAGCTGCCGCTCGTCCACCGGCGCCGGCGCTCCGAGCATCAGGTCCTCGCCCGCCTGGTTCTTCGGGAACGGGATGACCTCCCGGATGTTCGGCTCGTCCGCGAGGAGCATCACCAGCCGATCAATGCCGGGCGCGATCCCGCCGTGGGGCGGCGCGCCGTACTGGAACGCGCGGAGCAGGTGGCCGAAGCGCTGCTCTATCTCCTCGTCCGAGTAGTTCATCAGCCGGAAGACCTCCGCCTGCACCTCCCGCCTGTGGATCCGGATGCTGCCGGAGCCGAGCTCGTACCCATTCGCGACGAGGTCGTACGCCTCGGCCCTCACGCTGCCGGGATCGGTCCGAAGCAGCTCCTCCTCGCCGGGCAGCGGCGCGGTGAACGGGTGGTGCGTGGCGTCCCAGCGCCCCTCCTCCTCGTTCCACTCGAACAGCGGAGGCTGGACGATGAACGCGTACGCGACGACGCCCGGATCGGCGAGCTCGAGCAGCGCGCCCAGGTGGTTGCGGAGCCTGCCGAGCACGTCCAGCACGACAGGCTTCCGGTCCGCGACGAGCAGCATCAGGTCGCCCTGCCTCGCGCCGAGCGCGTGCGCGATCGAGTCGAGCTCCTCGCGCTCGAAGAACCTGGCGACGGGCGAGCGGTAGCCGGTCTCGGAGTCCTGCGGGCTCTCGACCGCGATCCACACCAGGCCCTTCGCACCGAACTCCTGGGCGGTCGAGGTGAGCTCATCTATCTGCCTGCGTGTGAACGAGGCGGCGCCCGGCGCCGCGAGCCCCCGTACCGTGCCTCCGTTCGCGATGGTGTCCGAGAACACCTTGAAGCCGCAGGTCGCGGCGACCTCGCTCACGTCGGCTATCTCCATGCCGAAGCGCAGGTCGGGCTTGTCGTTCCCGTACCTGTTCATCGAGTCCTCGTAGGTGATCCTGGGGAACGGCTTTGCGAGCACGCGCTTGCCGGTGAGCTCCTCCGTGAGCCCCGTGAACAGGTCCTCCGTGAGCTCGAGCACGTCCTCCTGGCTCACGAACGACATCTCGAGGTCCAGCTGCGTGAACTCGGGCTGCCGGTCGGCGCGGAGGTCCTCGTCCCGGAAGCATCGTGCGATCTGGAAGTACTTCTCGATCCCCGCGACCATGAGCAGCTGCTTGAGCTGTTGGGGCGACTGCGGCAGGGCGTAGAACTCGCCGGGGCTCGTGCGGCTCGGCACGAGGTAGTCGCGCGCGCCCTCGGGAGTGCTGTTCACGAGGATCGGCGTCTCGACCTCGAGGAACTCCCGCTCGGAGAGGTAGTCGCGGATGTACTTGACGACCCTGTGGCGCAGCTCGATGTTATGTAGCATCCGCCGACGCCTGAGGTCGAGGTAGCGGTACCTGAGCCTGACGGACTCCTCGGGCTCGGGACCACCGGAGACCTCGAACGGCGGCACGGCGGAGGGGGCGAGCACCTCGATCCCAGACGCCGTGACCTCGATCTCGCCCGTCGCCATCCGCGGGTTCTCGGTGCCCGCGGGCCTGCGCCGCACCGTGCCCCTGACCGCGACCACCCACTCGTCGCGCACGGTGTCCGCGACGCGGAAGGCGTCCTCGTGGTCGGGGCTGAACACCGTCTGGGTGACTCCCCAGCGGTCGCGCACGTCGAGGAAGATCACCCCTCCGTGGTCGCGCCTGCTGTTCACCCAGCCCTTGAGCGTTACCTTGCGGCCGGCGTCGCTCGCTCTGAGCTGGCCGCACGTCCATTCCTTGCTCACTTTACCTCCAGCGCGCCTCGCCTCTCATCCGCCTTCACCTGGTTCCAGATCTCGTCCAGCTCGGGCATCGGGAGCTGCCTGACCTCGGTCCCGCGCTCGCGCACGCGCCGCTCCAGCTCGCGGAACCGCCGCTCGAACTTGGAGGTCGCGAGCCTCAGCGCCTCCTCGGCCTCGAGCCCGCTCAGCCGCGCCCAGTTGACGAGCGCAAACAGGAGGTCTCCCAGCTCCTCCAGCCTCGCGCCATCCCCTGCCGAGCGCAGCTCGTCCACCTCCTCGCGGACCTTGTGCCACACCTCCTCGGCGCCGCTCCAGTCGAAGCCCGTCCTGGCGGCCCGCTGGCTCACGCTCTGCGCCCGAGCGAGCGCTGGCAGGGCCGAGGGCACGCCGTCCAGCGCGGAGTGCTCCGGCTCGCCCTTGTCGGCGCGCTCTCCCTGCTTGATCTCGTGCCAGTTCGCCAGCACCTGCGCGGCGGTGTCGGCCTCGACGTCGCCGAACACGTGCGGGTGACGCCGCACGAGCTTTGCCGTGATCCCACGGATCACGTCCCCTATGTCGAAGTCGCTGTCGGTGTACGCGATCTCGCTGTGCAGGGACACCTGCAGCAGCACGTCGCCCAGCTCCTCCTCGAGCGCGGCGATGTCTCCGGAATCGAGGGCCTCGAGCGCCTCGTACGCCTCCTCGATCAGGTGGCGCTTGATCGAGGCGTGCGTCTGCTCACGATCCCACGGGCACCCCCCGGGACCCCGCAGCCGGGCCGTGATGTGCGTGAGCTGGTAGAAGCTCGAGCCTGGAGCCTCGGGGGACAGCGGCGGCACGTACAGGGTCGTGAGGTGGTCCACCCTCGTGCCGCGGTCCAGGTCCTCGAGCGCCACCTCCACCGGTGGCTCTCCCAGCCCCGCCCGCACGAGCCTTACCGGCCAGTCGTGCGGGTAGCAGGTAAGCAGCAAGAGCTTCACAGCGGACGCGAGCGGCTGCTGCCACACCCCGCTCACGAGCAGCGGGATCGTCGGGTTCAGGAGCTGCGACGCCGTGCTTGGCCACTCGTCGAGCAGGTTCGCGAGGTCGTCCGCGTCCATCGCCTGCACTCCCCGGTCGAGCGGGTCGAGCCCGAGCTCGCCCATCGCGGCCTCGAGCGCGGAGACGCCGGGCAGTATCTCGAGACCCACGCCCGCCCCGGGCGCGATCTCTCTGAGCAGCCTGACGGAGGTCTCCCCCGTCGTCGGGCTGCCGGGCACCGCGTACACGAGCCTGAGGTCGGGGTTCGAGCGCACGGCCCGCACGAGCGACTCCGCGATGTCGCGGTACACCTGCTCGTTCGAGGCTCGGGTGTTGTACACGCGATCGAAGCTGTGCAGCCGGTCGCCCAGGTCGAGGTGCCCGAGGGTGGGGTGGCGGGTCGTGCGCACCCACACCTCGTCGGCCGACTCGAGCGCGCGCAGCGCTCCCGCGGTCAGCATCTCGGGGCTGCCGGGGCCGAGCCCCACGACGGTTATCTTCGGGCTCAACTCTGTCCCACCTCCTCGCCCTCGAGCCTGAGCACGGCCATGAACGCGTCCTGGGGTATCTGCACGTTGCCGACCGTCTTCATCCTCGCCTTGCCCGCCTTCTGCCTCTCGAGCAGCTTGCGCTTGCGGGTGACGTCGCCGCCGTAGCACTTCGCGAGCACGTTCTTGCGCAGCGCACGGATCGTCTCGCGGCTGATGATCTTGTTGCCTATCGCCGCCTGAACAGGGATGTCGAAGAGCTGCCTTGGGATGAGCTCCCTCAGCCTCTCCACGAGCATCCTGCCCCGAGTGTACGCCTCGTCGCGGTGCACGATCATCGAGAGCGCGTCCACCGGCTGGCCGTTCACTAGTACGTCGAGCTTGACGAGGTCGGCCGCTCGGTACTCGGCGAACGAATAGTCGAGCGAGGCGTAGCCCTGCGTGCGCGACTTCAGCTGGTCGTAGAAGTCGGACACGATCTCCGAGAGCGGCACCTCGTAGGTGAGCATCACCCTGCTCTCCTCCAGGTACTCCATCCTGGAGAACTCGCCCCGACGCTTCGTCACGAGGTCCATGATCGTGCCTATGTACGTCGAGGGGCTGATGATCGTGATCTGCATCCACGGCTCGAGGATGCGCGACACGCGCTGTGGCTCGGGCATCTCGGTGGGGTTGTGCACCGGGACCGTGCGCCCGTCGGTCAGCTCCACCCTGAACTCGACGCTCGGCGCGGTTATGAGCAGGTCGAGGTCGTACTCCCGCTCGAGCCTCTCCTGGACGATCTCCATGTGGAGCAGCCCCAGGAAGCCCGCGCGGAACCCGAAGCCGAGGGCCGCGGAGGTCTCGGGCTCGTAGGTGAGCGCCGCGTCGTTCAGCTTGAGCTTGTCGAGCGCGTCGCGCAGCAGCGGGTACTCCTCGCCGTTCACCGGGAATATGCCCGCGAACACCATCGGCTTGGCGGGCATGTAGCCGGGCAGCGGCTCGGAGGCACCGTGGCGCTCGAGCGTGATCGTATCGCCCACGCGGCAGTCGGACACCACCTTGAATCCGGTCGCGACGTAGCCCACCTCGCCCGCTCGGAGCGCCTCGCTCGACCTCAGCCCCGGCGCGAAGAAGCCCAGCTCGTTCGCCTCGGTCGTGCGGCCCGTGGACATCATCCTGAGCCGGTCGCCCACGCGCACCTCGCCGTCCACGACGCGCACATAGGCGATCACACCCTTGTAGGGGTCGTAGTGGGAGTCGAAGATGAGCGCCCTGAGAGGTCTTTCGGGATGGCCGCCGGGGGGCGGGACGCGGCTCACGATGGCCTCGAGCACGGCCTCCGTGCCTGTGCCGAGCTTCGCGGACACCGGCAGTATCTCGTCCCGCGGGATGCCCACGACGTTCTCGATCTCGGTGGCCACGCCCTCGACGTCGGCGCTCGGCAGGTCTATCTTGTTCACGACGGGGATGATCTCCAGGTCTCCCTCGAGCGCGAGGTAGACGTTCGCGAGCGTCTGGGCCTGGATGCCCTGGGTGGCGTCCACGACGAGGATCGCGCCCTCGCAGGCCGCGAGGCTGCGGCTGACCTCGTAGGAGAAGTCCACGTGGCCCGGGGTATCTATCAGGTTCATCTCGTACGTCTGGCCGTCGCGGGCCGTGTAGCTCATACGCACCGCGCGGGCCTTGATCGTGATGCCCTTCTCGCGCTCCAGGTCCATCGTGTCGAGCACCTGCTCGACCATCTGCCGCTCGCTGATCGTGCCGGTGAGCTGGAGCAGGCGGTCGGCGAGCGTGGACTTGCCGTGGTCTATATGGGCGATGATGGAGAAGTTCCGGATGTGGTCCTGACGCAAGTTCTTGCTTACCGTTGAGAGTGTCAAGAATATTGAACCGCCCGCGAGAGCGCCAAGTCAAGTTGGCGTGTGGCGGGATGAGCCTGCCGGCAGAATTGCTCGCGAAGACTGGCAGTGTGTGGGCACAATGAGGCATCAGCCCGCCCTGTCATTCTGAGCGCGTAGCGCGAAGAATCCCTGCAGCCTCTGCCCATCGCAGGCCCTGTCGTTGAGAGCCTACTACGTGTTACATACTCATCAGCCGGACGGGCACCCTGTACATCGGGTGGCGAACGACCTGCGCCGCGGGGTATGGGAGCACAATCAGGGAGTGGTCCCGGGATTCACGAGCAGGTACGGCGTCGACAGGCCGGTGTACCACGAGCAGACACAGGACGTGCGAGCCGCACTCGAGCGGGAGAAGCAGCTGAATGGGTGGAGGAGGCGCCGGAAGCTGGAGCTGATCCGGAGCGTCAATCCCAGGTCGGAGTATCTGAGCGGGGGGTGGTACTCGTAGAGGTTCTTCTCGGTCCTTCGGGCCTCAGAATGACACTCGTATCGCTGCCCACTCGTCCGCGCACGATCCTCATTCAACACCAACGATGAGATTCGTGGACGAGATGTTCGGGCGCGACTAAGCCGAGGGGCGGGCGCGCATCGCCCGCCTGCGGGCGGTCTGTCGCCGAGCCTTGAAGATACCGCCGCACTCGGACATACTGCACCAGCGCCGCTTGCCACCCTTGCTCGTGTCCAGGAAGAGCCAGGTACACGGCCCCATCGCGCCAGGACACTCTCGGACGCGATCGAGCGCGCTTGACGTTACGAGCTCGACTGCCGACTCGACAAGGGGCCAGAGCACGCGATCGAGCGGGTACTCCTCGCCGCCCCACTCCCACCGCGCCGCACGGCCGGCAACGCCAAGCCGGGCGTGCTCCAGCGCACGGAGGTGCGCCCGCTTGAGCCTGTCCATATCGTCCTGAGCCGGGCGCTCGTTCCGCCCGAACGCCGAGAAGATCCGATAGATCGTCTCGCGTAGCTCGGTCGCCCAGCGATAGACCCTGTCCGCCTCGTCCGGACGACGCTCGGCCTCCTCCAGCAGCCTCCGCTCCTCCATGTCGGAGAGCAGCCCCGCGTACCGCGACCACGAGACGAGCCGTGCGTAGCTCCCGAGGTACTCGTCCGGGTGTTCGCCGCCGCGACCGCCCGCGGTGTTCGCGAAGTCGAGGCAAGCGCACCCTCCTATCAGGGGTGGCATGTCCGTCCTCAGGGTTGCCTGTACCATACACACCTCGCCTCCGTAGCCTCACCTGTGCCACCGTATAACACCATTTATCCGGTGGCACAGCGCTTGCGCTACCGTTATTTGGTTTATATCAGGCAGCGCACGGGTGGTCAAGCGCCGTAAGGGAAAGTATTGATGTCGAAGCCAAAAGCACCGACGGGCACTCGTGATCGCAGCGCCGCCCGACGGACGCTCACGACGGTGACCGTTGCCGGCTTCGTGACACCCCTCGCCAGCTCGATGGTTCAGGTCTCCCTCCCGGTTATCGGGCGAGACCTGAACGTTGGCCCCTCCGCCCTCGGCTGGGTAGTGACCGTGTACTACCTCGTGTTCGGCGTTGCCGTCCCCTTCTACGGCAGGCTCGGCGACGCCTCCGGCGCCCGACGACTCTTCGCGCTGGGGCTCGTCGCCTTCTCCGCGGGCTCGGTCCTGTGCGCGGTCTCGCCCGCCTACACCTTGCTGCTCGTCGGGAGGTCGGTGCAGGCGCTCGGCACCGCGGCGGTCGTGGGGCTGGGCGGGGCGCTCGTCGTCAGAGCGTACCCGAGGAACGAGCGAGGGAGAGCTCTGGGTCTAACGGCGGGGGTGGGGACCGTGAGTGCTGCCGCAGCGCCGCCTCTGGGTGGGGTCGTATCGGACCTCCTGGGCTGGCGCTACGTCTTCGCCCTCAGTGCGCTCGCCGGGCTCCTCGCGCCGTACGCGCTGCGAGCGCTGCCCAAGCA
>CADDYR010000167.1 GCA_902810765.1 Chloroflexota bacterium | reverse complement strand
GCAACTCCCTGATAGGGCTCGGAGAGTCCCTCAAGATGAGATACCAGCCGTGCGCAAGGTGAGATAGTAGCTTCCCCCCGGGCGGGGCACCTCACGAGCTCGTGAGGTGCCCCGCCCCTTTGTACGCCCCACAAGCTGCGAAACCTGATATAACCAGATCGGTATGACCGAGGAACGCCCTCGAGTGCTGGTCATAGACGACGACCTCCAGATAACCTCCTTCCTAAGGCGGGCGCTCGCCTACGCCGGCTTCTCGGTGGACATCGCGAACGGCGGCGAGGAGGGGCTGAACCGTGCGCTCCTCAATCCGCCCGACGCGGTCGTGCTCGACGTGCTCATGCCCGGCCTGGACGGCCTCGATGTGTGCAGGAGGCTGCGCGAGGGCGGCGACGTGCCCATCCTGATGCTCACGGCGCGCGATGAGGTGTCCGACCGTGTCGCGGGGCTGGAGACGGGGGCCGACGACTACCTGGTCAAGCCGTTCGCGCTCGACGAGCTCATCGCGCGGCTGCGCGCTCTCCTGCGCAGGGCGTCGAGAGATAGGGGCGAGAGGATCCGCTTCGCGGATCTGGAGTTGGACCCCGGCACCCACGAGGCGTGGCGGGCAGGTCGCCGCCTGGATCTCACCGCGAAGGAGTACGACCTGCTCCTCGCGTTCCTGACCCATCCACGCCAGGTGCTCTCCCGATCGTGGCTGCTGGAGCAGGTGTGGGGGATGGGATCGGACGTCGACAGCCACGTGCTCGAAGTGTACGTCGGATACCTCAGGGGCAAGCTCGAGGCCGGGGGAGAGCCGCGCCTCATCCACACGCTGCGCGGCGTGGGCTACGTGCTGCGCGAGGAGGCGCGATGACGGCCCCTGACCCCCTCCTGCCGGGATCGCTGCGCGGCAGGCTGACCCTCTGGCTGGCGGTGATCGTGGGCCTGGTGCTGATCGCGCTCGTGGTGTCCGTCTACGCCCTGCTCGCCAGGGGACTGTTCGAGGAGACGAGGCAGGCGCTCCGGGTGCGTGCGACGCACGCCCAGCAGCTCCTTCGCCGCAACCCCCGCATCCTCCGTGGCCAGGGGGTGGTGGTGCCGCGCCGTCCCGTGTTCTCCTCGCCCGAGGTCTACGTGCAGCTGCGACGCCCCGACGGCTCGACGATAGCCCGCTCGGCGAACCTCGGTGGCGCCTCGCTACCATTGCCGCCGGGCGCGTATAGGGCCGCGATGAACGGCCGTGCCCGCTTCGACACGACCGAGATCTCCGGCGAGCGGGTGGAGCTGTACACCGATCCCGTCATCCGAGGAGGGCGAGTGGTCGCGATCCTGCAGGTGGCGGGCAGCGCTGGCGAAAGGGAGCTCCGGACGGTGAGGGTGCTCTTCGGCGCGGGGCTGGTGATCTCGCTCCTGCTCGTCGCAGCGATCATATGGCTCACCGCCGGCGCCGCCCTGCGGCCTCTGAGGCGGCTCACCGAGACGGCCGAGGCCGTGGGCTCCTCTCAGGACCTCAGCCGCAGGGTGGGCGTGCCGCCCTCCGACGACGAGGTCGGGCAGCTCGCGCGCACCTTCAACCGGATGCTCGAGCGGCTGGAGGCGTCGAACGAGGAGCTCAGGAGGGCCCACGCCCGGCTGGAGAACGCGCTCCAGGCGCAGCGCAGGTTCGTCGCCGACGCATCGCACGAGCTCCGCACTCCCCTGACGACCATACGTGGCAACGCGAACCTCCTGCAGCAGTTCCCGAACGTGACCCCCGAGGATCGCGCGGCAGCGGTGGAGCAGATCGGACAGGAGGCGGAGAGGATGAGCAGGCTCGTCGAGGACCTGCTCGCGCTCGCCCGCTCCGACGCCGGTCGTGAGCCCAGGCGCGATCGGGTACCGCTCGGCCCGCTCGTACGGGAGATGGTCGAGCGGGCGCGGGGGCTCGCGCGCGGCCAGCAGGTGAGCGCACAGCAGGTCCAGGAGGTGACGGTCCTGGGCGACCCCGACGAGCTGCGGAGGGTCGTGCTGATCCTGCTCGACAACGCGATCAAGTACACGCCCTCGGGAGGGCGCGTGGACGTGGCGCTCAGGAGAGAGGGGGACGAGGCCGTGCTCTCGGTGAGCGACACGGGTATAGGCATCAACCCCGAGGACCTGCCCCACGTCTTCGAGCGGTTCTACCGGGCCGACCCCGCCAGGCAGCCGAGCGGCGCGGGCCTGGGCCTCTCCATAGCCCTGGAGATCGCGCGGCGCCACGGCGGGACCATCGAGGCGCGCAGCCGGCCGGGCGAGGGCTCGGTCTTCACGGCTCGCCTGCCGGCCGCACCCTGAGCTCCTCGCCCGACCGCAGACGGCTCCGCACCACGTCGAACATCTTCGCGAGGTCCGCGGGGCTCATCCGCTCGGGCGAGCGCGGCAGCACGTAGCCGGCGCGCTCCAGAGCCTGGGCGACGAGCTGCGAGCAGATGTACGTGTGGTCCACTGTGAGGCTCGCCTCGAGGGCGACGAACAGAGTGAGCGCGAACGATATGCTCGTGACGATCCCGTACGGGTAGCCGATGCACGAAAGGGCGAAGCGCGCCATCTGCTCCCGATCCTCGTCCGACGCCTCCACCCTCACCAGCACGTAGTCGCGCGAGTCGTAGATGGAGAGCGGGGACCTGCGCACCCCGCGCGACACCGCCTCGACGAGCGCGTCGGGCGAGACGAGGACTCCGGTGTGGTTCGGCCAGGTGTACCGGCTGTCTGGCCCACGGAAGCGCAGCCCCTGGGCGAGGCGGATGCCCCGGCTCACCCACGAGTCGTCCTCAAGCAGGATGAAGTCCCCAGCCCTCGCGCTCGGGGCCCTGGCTCCGGGCGTGTATCTGGCGACGACCGCCATATCACCTCCTGCTGCCTTTGGACCCCAATCGTAACGGGCAGGAAGTGCGGACGCAAACCAAGATGCGCTTGCTTCCCGCACCGCTCGTGTGACAGAGTTGAGCGGAGCGAGATGGAAGGGAAAACGAGGTGCAGCAGGCGGAAGGCAAGGTGGTGATCCACTCGGACGGAGCGTGTCGGGGGAACCCCGGGCCGGGAGGCTGGGCCGCCGTCATCCGGTATGGAGCGGCGACGAAGGAGATCAGCGGGGGAGAGCCCGAGACGACGAACAACCGCATGGAGCTCACCGCCGCGATCGAGGCGCTGCGCGCGCTCGCGCGGCCGGGGCTCGACGTCGAGTTCTACACGGACTCGGCGTACCTGCGCAGCGGCATCACCGCTTGGCTCCCGGCGTGGAAGGCGAGGGGCTGGAGGACGGCGGACAACCGTCCCGTGAAGAACGCAGACCTGTGGCGCGAGCTGGACGGGCTGGCGTCCCGGCACAACATCACCTGGCACTGGGTTCGCGGGCACAACGGCACCGCCGACAACGAGCGGAGCGATCGGCTCGCTCGGCTGGAGGTCCGCAAGCTCGGGCGGACGGCCCGACAGGCGGCCGCGGAATGACGACCGACGGCAACGCGCGATGGCTTGCTACTCCACGCCGATGTTGAACGCCTCCTCGAGCTCCCTGCGCGAGTACACCCTGAACGCGAGCATCGTCTTCGTGTGCAGCACAGAGGGGAGCGTGTCTATCCGCCCCGGCACCACGTCCGCGACCTGGTCGTACTCGCGCACGCGGACGAGGGCGACCAGGTCGTGGTCTCCGGTGACGCTCCACACCTGGTCCACGCCCTCGATGTCCACGAGCTGCTGAGCCGTCTCAGCGATCCTCCCGCGCTCGACGTCAATCTCCACCAGCGCCGTGATCATTTCCCGGTCACCTTTCAGCCCGTAATGTCCTCGCCGCCGTCCACGCCGATCACGTTGCCGGTCATCCAGACCGTGCCGGGGGCGCACAGTGCGGCGATCGCCCTCGCCACGTCCTCCGGCGTGGTGAGCCTGCCGCCAGGGTTACGGGTGCGCGCCTGCTCCATCAGCCTGTCGCTCCCGGGGATCTTGCGCAGAGCGGGGGTGTCGGTCACGCCCGCCCGGATCGCGTTCACGGTGATCTTCTTCGGCATGAGCTCGTACGCGAGCTGACGGCAGTGGGACTCCAGAGCCGCCTTCGCGGCCGAGACGGCGCCGTAGCCGCGGATGACCCGGGTCGAGCCCGAGGAGGTCATCGCGTATATCCTCGCGTCCTCTGCGAACAGCCCACGCGCCACGAGGTCCTGCGTCCAGTACACAAGACTGTGTGCCATCACGTCGAGCGTCATGTCCATCTGCGGCTTCGTGATCCCTCCGGAGCCGTCCTCCGGCACGAAGTCCTTCAGCGTGCCGAACGCGAGGGAGTGGAGCATCACGCGCACGCGCGCGCCGCGCTCCTCCACGACGTCGAGCACCTCCCTGCGCCGGTCGGCGTCCGCCGCGTTCACGTTGAAGAACGCCACCTCGGCTCCCTGGGCCTCGATGTCGCTCCTGATCTGCTCCACCATCGGCATCGTCTGCCTTCGGTCCAGATGGACCCCGAAGACGTTCATGCCCAGCTTCGCGAGCTCCACGGCCGTCTTGCTGCCGAACCCGCTGGAGGCTCCGAGTATCAGCGCCCAGTCCTTAGACATTCATACCGTCCTCTCTTGCTCGGTAGACACGGCCCCGAGTATATCACGGTGCGCCGCGGGCATGGAGCTCGGCGTGATCCCTAGTATAATGAGGACCTCGAGAGCACCATCTCGACGCCGCACGGAGGAGCATCACAGGTATGACGACGGTTCGCCATCCCGGAGCGATGACCAGCTTGGACCGGATGCCCCACGGCGTCCGGCTCGGCTTCGAGCACGGCACGATGCTCGTCTCGATGCCCTCGGCAGGCATCGCCCGCGTGCGCTTCGGCCCCGAGGGCGAGCTCGCACCGCGCAGGTCGTGGAGCGTCGTGCCGCCCGACGAGGATTTCGAGCCGCCCGAGCTCGAGGTCCTCGAGGACGAGGCGGGCGTGACTGTCCGTTGCGGGGAGCTCGGCGTGGTCGTCGCCCGGCAGGACGGCAGGTTCGGTTTCCGCGACGGTCGGGGGCACGAGTTCTTCGCGGACAACGAGCCGCTCGGCTGGCGGGAGGTCGAGGATCAGGAGATGCCCGCGATCACCACCAGGGGCGGGCCGTTGCCGCCCGGCAGGGCCCGCGTGGGCGTGACGCTCGACAAGGAGATCGTGCCCGGAGAGCACTACTACGGCTTCGGCGAGCGCACCGGGCCTCTGGAGCGCACGGGCCGCCACTTCACCAACTGGACGATCGACCCGCCCATCGGGCACGCGAGGAACCACGACAACCTCTACAAGGCCCACCCGAGCTTCGTGTGCGTGCGGCCGGGGCTCACCTGGGGAGCGTTCATGAACTCCACCTGGCTCACCCTGTTCTCGGTCGGCATGATCCGCCCCGACCAGCTGCAGTACGTCACGCTCGGGGGCGAGCTCGACGTGTACGTGCTGCTCGGTCCCGATCCCGCCGGAGTGGTGGAGAAGCTCACTCGCCTGATCGGAAGGCCGGTCCTGCCGCCGCTTTGGGCGCTTGGCTACCACCAGTCGCGCTGGGGTTACATGACCGCGGAGGAGTTCAGGGAGATCGCGCGCGGCTTCCGCGAGCGGGACATCCCGCTCGACGCGATCCACTTCGACATAGACCACATGCGCGGCTACCGGGACTTCACCTGGGACCCAAAGCGCTTCCCCGACCCTAAGGATCTCACCTCCCTCTTGAAGTCGGAGGACGTGCGCTCGGTGACGATCCTAGACCCGGGGGTGAAGTACGAGCTGAACCACGGCTACGCGGTCGCGGACGAGGGCGTGGCGAAGGGGATGTTCATCAAGAACCCCGACGGCTCGCTGTACAAGGGCTACTGCTGGCCGGACGCCGCCCTCTTTCCCGACTTTGCGCGCTGCGATGTATGCGAGTGGTGGGGTGCGCTGCACGAGGAGCGGATCGAGTCGGGCGTGGACGGCATCTGGAACGACATGAACGAGCCGGCGATCTTCGACAGGCCTTTCAGCGCGGGCATCCACGAGCAGGTGGCGATGCCCCTCGACACACCGCAGGGCGACGACGAGGAGCGCACGACGCACGCGGAGGTCCACAACCTGTACGGCCACCTGATGACCCGCGCCACCTACGAGGGGCTGCACAAACTCAGGCCGGACGTGCGGCCGTGGATCCTCACCCGCAGCTCCTTCTCCGGCACTCAGAAGTACTCGATCGTCTGGATGGGGGACAACTGCTCGTGGTGGGAGCACCTGTGGCTCAGCCTGCCGCAGATGGCGAACATGGGGCTCTGCGGGCAGCCGCACGTGGGGGTGGACATAGGCGGGTTCGTGTACAACTGCACGCCGGAGCTGTACGCGCGCTGGGTCACCCTGGGCACGTTCTACCCCTTCATGCGCACGCACTCGGCCGCCGGCACGCGTCCACAGGAGCCCTGGCAGTTCGGTCCGGAGGTGGAGGAGATCGCGCGGCGGGCCATCAAGCTGCGCTACCGCCTGCTGCCGTATATCTACACCCTCGCGCACCGCGCGCACAGGACCGGCGAGCCCATCTACCGGCCGCTCGTGTACGACTTCCCGGACGACCCCGCGACCTACAAGCTCGACGACCAGATCATGTTCGGCCCGCACCTGCTCGTCGCGCCGATCGTGCAGTCCGAGCAGGAGAAGCGGCTGGTCTACCTGCCGAGAGGCACGTGGTTCGACTTCTGGACGGGCGAGAGGATCGAGGGCCCGACGCATCTCATCGCCGACCTGCCGCTCGGGAAGATAGGGGTGTACGTGCGCGGAGGGGCCGTGCTCACCCTGGGCAACGAGCGCAGGAGCACATCCGACCCGCTCACGCGACTGACGCTCGAGGTGTACCCGGCCGGCGAGAGCGAGTGGCACTGGATCGAGGACGACGGCGCGACCAACGACATCGAGCGGGGCGTCCTCTGCGAGACTCGCGTCCGGGTCTCGGAGGAGCCGGACCGCCTGACGGTGAGCGTCGGCGACAGGGAGGGGCCGTACCGGCCGCACTCCCGCTGGCTCGCGATGCGCTGCCACGTCGGCCGCAGACCTGCCGAGGTCACCGTCGGAGGGCGTGCGGCCGAGTGGTCGTGGGACGATGCGGCGGGCGCCGCCGAGGTCGCGTGGGAGGACGACGGCCTGGCGCGGGAGGTCGCGCTGAGCTTCCGATGAGTCGGGGGGCGTGGTGTCCCCCACGCCGCTGCCTCTAGGGACCGAAGGACGAGCAATCCTTTGCGGCGCCCGTCATTATCTGGACCCTGCAGGTCGTCGCGACGGACGACGCCTCCGTTATACTTGTCCGAACGGTCGGTGTGTCGAGACCGCGATCGTGGAGTCGTGCTGGTGAGGTGGGGGATGCCCGAGCAAGGACTGCGTCGGTGGCTCAGCGCCGCAAGCCCGATGCTGAACAGCCTGGACGAGGGTGTGTACGCGGTCGATCCCGAGGGGCGCATCCGCTTCCTCAACCCGGCCGCGGAGCGGGTGCTGGGCTGGGCGCGGACGGAGCTGCTGGGCAGGGAGGCGTGCGAGACGATCCACGCCCGGCACGGCGACGGTGCAGGCCCTCCCGCGTCCGGCTGTCCCTTGCTCGCGGCGATGCGCTCCGGCCGCACTCACTGCGGCGATGGCGCTACGTTCGCTCGCAAGGACGGCACCGGGCTCACCGTGACCTACACGTCCTCCCCCCTAGTGATCGGCGGAAGGGTGGCCGGGGCCGTCGTCACCTTCCAGGATGTCATGCAGCGGAGGCGGTCGGAGGAGGCGCTCAGAAGGAGCGAGGCCCGCTTTCGCATGATCTTCGAGGGAGCGGCGCTGGGCATATGCCTGGGCGTGAAGACCGGGGTGGCCGCCGAGGCCAACCCGGCGATGGCTCAGATGCTCGGCTACAGTGCGGACGAGCTCCGCCACATCCACTTCAGCGCGTACACCCACCCGGACGACGCTGAGGCCGACTCGCGCCTGTACGAGGAGCTCGCCGAGGGAAAGCGGGAGCGCTACCAGATGGAGAAGCGCTACGTGCGTAAGGACGGTCAGGTGAGGTGGGGCCGGCTGACGATGTCGCTGGTGCGCGACGAGCGGGGGGAGCCCGAGGCCACTATCGCGATGGTGGAGGACGTCACCGAGCGTAGGCAGGCGGAGGAGGAGCGGGCGCGGCTGCTGGCGGCTGAGCGGGAGGCCCGTGCTCAGGCGGAGGAGGCGGTTCGGGCGCGCGATGACTTTCTGGCGGTGGCGGCGCACGAGCTCAAGACACCGATCACGACGCTGCGCGGCTACGCCGAGATGCTCCTCGGTGTGTGGGACCTGGGAGGGGTCGAGGCGTGGCGGGCGCTGGAGGCGATCCACAGACAGTCCGTGAAGCTGACGCGCCTGGTGGAGCAGCTGCTGGACGTGTCGCGCATCGAGACCGGCACGCTCGCGCTCGAACCCGCCCCTAGGGAGCTGGTGGGCCTGGTGGAGGGCGTGGTCGAGGACGCGCGGACCAGGGAGCCTCGACATCCGATCGCGCTGAGTGCCCGAGGACCGATCAACGTGGTCGTGGACGCGCTCAGGCTGGAGCAGGTCCTGACCAACCTGCTGGACAACGCGGCCAAGTATAGCCCCGAGGGCGAGCCAATCGAGGTCGAGGTGTGCGCGCTCAAGGCGGGGAGGGTGCGGATCTCGGTGAGGGACAGGGGCGCGGGCGTCGGGGTCGAGCACCGGGAGCGGATCTTCGAGCGCCTCTACCGCGCCCAGGGGGAGAGCTACCTGCCCGGTCTGGGACTCGGATTGTACGTGAGCCGTCAGATAGTCGAGCTCCACGGTGGACGGCTGGAGGCGGAGTTCCCCGAGGACGGCGGAAGCAGGTTCGTCGTCGAGCTGCCGATCTCATCCGGGGAGGGCGGGTGAGCGGGCGGGTCCTCGTCGTGGTCGACGACGAGGACGTGCGGGAGATGCTCGAAACGGTGCTTACCGTGCACGGCTACGA
>CADDYR010000166.1 GCA_902810765.1 Chloroflexota bacterium | reverse complement strand
ACACAGGGACCGGGACGGGGTTCACTCAGGGGACACTGGCCCCCTCCTCGGACCGACACGGGTGCGCGTGGGGCGACGCGAACGGGGACGGTCTCCCCGATCTCTTCTGTGCGGTAGGGCTGACCGCCGCCTCCGTAAATGAGCTGTGGATACAACAGCCGGGTGGAACCTTTACGAACGTCGCACAGGCTGCTGGCCTCACCTCACAGTCTCACGGTCGCTACAGGACGGCCACGTTTCTAGACGCGAACAATGATGGCAAGCCGGACATCTACGTAACACGCTTCACGGGACCGAACAACGATCCGTTCAACACGTCAGGGCCCGAGGATCCTCCCTACCCGAACCAGCTGTGGCTCAACCAGGGGAATGCCGTCATCAACGGCGTGACGGTGCCTCAATACAGGTTGGCTCCAGACAGCATGGGCCTCAATACAACGATCGGTGCAGAGAAGGACAATCATGGTTGTAACCAGGCGGTGGATTGGAATAGCGATGGTGATGGCGAGGATCTGCTCGTGTGTGGCTGGAAGGGGCTCCACCTCTACGAGAACAACGGGGGGGCCGGGTTCACGGACGTTGCGAACGCTCTAGGGATCGGCGGCTACTGGGCAGATGCGCAGTTCGCGGATCTCAACGGCGACGGCCTTCCGGACCTGGTCGAAGCGAAGCCAGACACCGTTCGTATCCTGTTCCAGACTCCAAGTCATTCTTTGGTGGTGAATCAGACGTTTGCGATCCCCCAGGCCTCGAATGTCGCCGTTGGTGACTTCGACGGGGATGGCAACCCTGATATATACGTCGTGGGAAGCTGCGGAGCTGGTATTCGAGCCGCCGACAATCCCGATTACGTCTTGATGAACGACGGTTCCGCCGACGGGTACTCGTTCACCGCGCATCAGATCCCAGCAATAACGAAGGGGGGAGGTTGTGGAGATGATGTGCAACCGCTCCACTATCAGGGACAGACGGACTTTCTAGTTCTCAATGGCCGGCGGAAGGAGCCAGGGCCGGTGCAACTGTGGAGCTATTCCAGCGCGCCTGGTGCAGATAGTTCTCCCCCCGACATCCTGGGACCGTTCAACCTTTTTTCCAGGTTCCTGACCGTTCCCTCCAGCGGCGATGTTCCCGTAGTCATGACCTGGTGGGGAACGGACGAGTCGGGCATCGGCAGCTATCAGCTTCAGAGATCAGATGATGGCGGGAACACGTGGACCAGCGTTCTGAAGGGCCGGACGCCACAGAAGCGGTTCGCGCTGGCGCCGAACGGCACCCAATACCAATTCCGTGTGCAGGCGACGGACCGTGATATTACACCCTTGACGTCTGGGTGGTTCTATGGCGTGCCTTTCTCCGTGGCTCTGGATCAAGAGAACGCCACCGATGTCACGTACAACGGAACGTGGGCTTCTGACTCGATCACGGGTTCGTCGGGGGGTTCCGTGATGTGGTCGTCCTCTTCGGGGAGTACGGCTGTTTACAAGGCGCCCGCCGGTACGAAGTGGGTGGCCTGGGTGAGCACGACCGGTCCTGACCGGGGCACCGCGACGGTCCTGATGAACGGAGCAAGGGTAGGGTCGGTGAACCTGTATTCCGCTACCGAATGGCCTGGTCGGGTGGTCTGGTTCCGAGCCTTCGGGAACCCTCAGCAGCAGAACACCGTGACGATACGCGTTTCGGGCACGCACAGCTCCCTATCCACAGGGAGCAGAGTGGATGTCGACGCCTTCCTGACGATGTCGGCCGGTAATCCTTGGCCGTGAGGGGCCGTCGCTGCAAAGACAGAAGCGGTCGCAGAGGCGCTCTGCGTGAGCGAACTGCGGCCGCGCGAGGAGCGTGGGGTGTCGCGGACCAAGCTCTGTGCAGTCTAAGCAACTTTGGTCTCAGCGTCGTCATTGCTCATTCGGTCGGAGCTGCGGGGTTCGGAGCTTTTACGCTGGTTTTCGCTATTTACGCCGTGTCGCTCGGGGCCTCTCAGTCACTGGTGGCGGCACCACTGGCCATAAGGTTCAGCCACGCCACGCTGTCCGAGTGGCGTCGCGGCGTGTCTCTAGGTACAGGGACTGCCGCCTTGTCGGGGGTCGCGGTAGGTGTGGGATGTGTGGTCGTTGGCGCTGTGATCGGTGGAGAGGTAGGGGGGCTGCTGCTGGCAGTGGGGACGCTTTTGCCGCTGCTGCTGGTTCAGGACAGCTTCAGGTTCGCGTTTTTCAGCCTTGGTCGGCCGCAAAGGTCGTTCGTGAACGACGCCGCATGGGCGGCCGCTCAGGGCGTGCTCTTCGGCGTCCTACTGCTGAGGGGGACCAACTCGATCGCACCGTTCGTGTGGGCGTGGGCTGTCCCGGGGGCGGCGGCAGGATTGCTCGGCTGTATCCAGGCAAGGGTCTTGCCCAAGGTGTGGCCGATAGCAACGTGGTGGCGCGAGCAACGGGATCTGATAGGCGGCACCTTCGGTGATTACGTCGTTCGGAGTGGAACGGCCAGGATCACCGTGTTCGCCGTTGCCGCGATCGCGGGCTTGTCAGCGACCGCCGCGGTGCGTGGAGCGAACCTCGTGTTGACACCTTTGCTGGTGTTCTTCCAGGGATTGGCTCCGATCAGGATACCGGAGGCAGTCAGGTTAGTCCATCGGGCGCCTCATAGATTGGCGAGTTGGAGTGTGGCGTTGTCGTTGGCGTTCACCGCCGTGACACTAGCTTATGGGATCATCGTCTGGCTGTTGCTGCCCGATGTAGTTGGCAGGGCATTGCTGGGGGCTACATGGGCGATAGCTCAGCCGATGCTTCTCATCGCTACGATTGCGCTCGCCACTACAAGCGCGAACACCGGAGCTATGGTGGGCCTGCAGGGTCTTGGGGCAACGGATCGGCTGTTCCGCGCTCGGCTCTTCGTAGGGCCTTTCACAACTCTCGGGGCGGTGACGGGGGCGTGGTGGGCCGGTGCCTTCGGAGCATTCGCAGGGCAAGCCGTTACCTATGGTGTGGGCGCATTCATTTATTGGTGGCACCTTGAGCGGGCGCTGGCCGAGCGGAACATGAGAGGCCTTCGAGAGCTCTGGGGAGCTTCGAGGGCTGTGCGAGAAGAGGGCAAACCGAAGGAGGACCTACCGTCAGTGGCGCGCGATGATGGCTCATTCGGCGGGCGCAGAGCTTGCTCTGCACGGGACGTGGTTGAAGTGGGCAATCGGCCGAGGGCACGCACGGAGGAGGAGACATGGTAAGCGCAGGCGTTGATGGCGATCGGCGTCTAGCGCTGGAGCGATTGCATCGCATCGCTCGACGGGCGCGGTTTCGCAGCCGGGTGCTGCGCAAGGCCGTCGTACTCAGCAGGTACAGAGGGTTAACCCCACAGGACGTGGTATTGGGCTCATACCCTCGCTCGGGCACAACGTACGTCCGTTTCGTTCTGGCGGAGATCTTCACGGGAACCCCGAGTCGATTCGGCCGGGTCCGAGGGGCCTTCCCATATGTGGGCGGCCACTTCTCTGCTCCCAGGCTGCTGCCCGATGGAGGGAAGCTCGTTTACAGCCATGAGTTGCACAGCGGGCCGTGTCGTCGGGCCATATACCTGATCCGTGAGCCGCGCGACGTGGCTGCCTCCGAGTATCGCTGGCTGATGCGGAGGGGTCGGACGCCGGGACCTCCTGAGACGTTCCTGCGGGACTTCCTGAAGGGTAGGTCGAACCCGTGGGGGGCTGGGAGCGGCACGTGCAGTACTGGACCGAAGTGGTGGTCGCCGTAGCGCACTGCTGGTCGTGAGGTATGAGGATCTCAGGGCGGAACCAGTGGCTGAGTTTAGCCGCATACTTGAGTTCCTCGCGTTGATCTGGAGTCGGCGATCGTGGAGCGTGCTGTTGCGGCGAACTCGATCGACGAGATGCGACGGAAGGAGGATGAGGCTGGCTCCGCGATGAGGGCCGAATGGGATGCGCGGTACCGTTTCGTCAATGCAGGCATGACCGGAGAGTGGAGGCGGTCCCTGCCTGAGAGAGCTGGGGAGAAGATCTTGGCGGCGTACGGGAAGACGTACCAGCGCTTCTACCGCGAGCTCGGCTGACGCCGCGCTTACGTCCAGGTAGTCGGGCGGCATCACGGTAGTCGGGCGGCTTCGCAAGCCTAGCTCGCGGACTTAGTGTGAGAGTCGTGTGTTGTCGGCGAGAGTGGCGGGGACGGGAGCGGATAAGGGCTGAGGGCCATAGGTATTGTGCGAGATGATGCCATCGCTGAAGAGGAAGCCTGACCCGCACCCGTCGAGGCCGTTCATCGAGCGTGGACTGTCATGGACGTAGATTGAGTTCAAGGCGTTGCTATTCACAATGTTGCCGGTGACGTTGACATCGTTCGACGCAACAACCCGGATCCCCCCGTGGCCGCCCTGGTCGGCAAGGTTGTTATTGCTCACGTAGTTATCCGATATCACCGCGGGGCCAGGACCGATCTCGTAAAGGATACCCGAACGTGAGTTTGAGACCACTCGATTATGGGAGTACGTAACATAGGATGCTGCGCAATCTGCCCAAAGCCCCATTCCGATATTGTCGTGGACGCTGTTGTGGGCGAGCAATACATGGTTACCCACCACCTTGACTCCTCCGGCACAGCAGCCCAGGAAGCGTGCTGACCCATTGTGGTCGATCTCTGAGCGGCGGATCGTTACGCCGGTCGCGCGCGAAGTGATGCCGGTTTGGGGATTGTCGTAGACATGGACGTGAGAGGCTAGGCCGCCGGGACCCATCCGGTAACCGCGCCCGCAAACGGAGCAGCCTGTTGGCGCGGACGCGCCGGCAAGGGAGAGATGCGTGACGGTCACGTCCGGAACTCCGTCCGCGTCGATGATGATCGTTGCGCCATCTCCCTTGAGGAGGGTCTGATCCGAACCGGCGCCCTGGATGGTCATGCCCGGCCGAGGGTGTAGGTTTGCCGGGATGGGATAGGAACCGGCGGCGAGACATAGCGTCCCCCCCTCCGGTGCATCGTCGATCGCTCGCTGGAGGTCACTGCCGGCGGGCACGTAGGTGCCGGCGCAAGGTGGGGGTGATGCGGTGGTATGCGCTGATGGCCTGTTCACGAGGGCGAGCGAAACCGAGGTACCGGTCGCGGTAGCGACCACACCGAGCACGAGCAGGACCCTCTTGTGGCTCAGGAACCTCAGCGTCACTTTCCTCCTGCCGGAGACGGCCGCTACGACCCTTAGCCTCGCGGACACCCTGGCTCCGGGCAACAGCCTTGCGGCCCTGTTGAGCCATCTCGCAGGCAAGGTAGGGGATCTGCGATCGGGACCCGTTACCCGCACCCCCGGACCCGTTACCCGCACTCCCGTGATGGGGGGGAGGATGGAGTTACCTGCGTTCCAGATGATGAGCCGCGCCACGGTGGCCCGAGAGTGCCCTGATCGGAGCGGTTGCGCGCTGGCACGGAGTCCGTGAGGCCACCCGTGAAGCCGACGGAGGTCTCGGGCCAGGCGATCCCGGGCAGCTCGGGCTAGATGGATGCTGAGGTGCGTGATCCGTCCTCGTCGAAGCACCGCCCTGGTTATCCGGGTGCCGGGCGTGATATGGCGCAGGATGGCCCGACCACCAGAGGAGCCCGCCCGGAAGGAGTAGCCGAACGGTGGCCGGGCGGGCAAGATCGCCAGGCTGGCCCAGGGGGCCACATACGCGCCCAGAGCAGAGCCGTCGCCACCCCGAAGAATCAAGAGACGCTGGCGATCGCGGTAGGAGCGTACGAACTGTCGGTGGAAGACGAGATGGGTTAATGCTTCCACGGCCCTGCCTGAAGCGCTCGTGGAAGACGTGACCGCTTTGTCACCCGTTCCCGCGTAGCCGGGTCGGGGAGTCGCGCAGATCAGCAGGGCTGCCAGGAGACATCCCGCCAACCACCTTCTATGCCGACCGCCATCCGCCTGGCGAACCGTCATCGCCCTTTCCTGTTAGTCGTGTGTAGCCCTCCGAGGCACCCCGGGGCGCTCGAGCCGTTTGGAACGCTGCTCGGCTTCCGAATCGGCAGGGGGCGAGGGAGCTTTAGCTCTTTTTGTCGGTCAAGGGTCTTCCGAGACCGAGGCGTCACCGCTATGCTCACGAGGGGCTGAGGCATCGGCCCGACCCTTCTACGACTGGAGCTGGTTTGAGCGTGAGGACCCCCGAGGCCACGGTCAGGCAGGCGGTCCAGGCAGTGACTCGCCCCCCGCCTGCCCTGCAGTTCGGCAGCGGCCGAGTGGCCTCGACGGCGGCCGGTGCTATCGCGGTCGCTATCTTGTGCGGCGTAACGGGCGTGGCCGTGACGCGATTCGGCACGCTTGGCTTGCTGTTGGCCGTGCTGATGCTGTGCATCGGGTTGGTCTTCATGGACCTGGTCGCGGTCGAGCGCTGGACCATGACGGTGCTCCTCGGTGGCGCGATGATCCTCGGTTATGGGTGGGCCAATGTTGGACTGCGTTTGGGCCCGCTGCCGATACCGGCGACGGAGCTTTTGTTCCTTCCGCTCCTTGCGCTGGCGCTGCTTGATCCGGACGCGGCGAGGCGGCCTGCGCGTGTCATCCAGGTTCTTCTGTTCCTGCTGGTAACAGATGTGGGGCTGCGTTTGGTCTTCGACTATCCGGTGTGGGGGACGTTCGCGGTTAGGGACGCAACCACGGGACTCGAGTCTCTGTTGGTGATAGCCGGTTACAGAGCGATGGCAAGGGACGGCCTCGACTTTTGGCTCCGACGGATCGGGATCATTGCGGTCCTCGTCATCGCCTATGGCATGCTCTATCCATGGCGGGATGCCGTAGCTTCAGTGAGCCCAGTCGTGGGCTTGCAAAGGCCCGTCGCCCTGGTTGGAGATATGGCCGGGGTCAACTACGCAGTAGTCGCCAGTGGACTGTTCTTCGCGATCTACAGCCGAGGCTTCAGAAGGATAGCTGCTCTCGTCATCGTCTCTGGTCTGCTGGCGGTCTTCCAGGCTCGTAGTTTGTACATCCTCATGCCGATCAGCATGCTCATCGCAGGGATGCTTAGCGGGACCGGTCTGAAAAGCCTTTTCAGGCTTCTCGCTGCGGCTCTCGCCGGCCTTTTGATAGCATTCAGCGCAGCGTCGGCATTCAACATCGTAGGCCGCCGTGGGCCCGTGGATGCATCGTTCCTGGTTGCGCATGCTGAAACGGTAGCGGGCGAGCAAGGACCCTCGGCCGGCACGATCAGAGCGAGAGGTGATTGGCTCCACCTCACCATCCAGAAGGTGCTTCAGACGCGGGACGGGATCTGGTTCGGCGTGGGTCTAGGGCCGGACCTCACCTTCGGGTTCCGTGGGAAGGAGGACCAGGCCGTGCGCAAGCCACACGATGACTATCTCGAGAGCTTTGCTCGTACCGGCCTGATCGGCTTCTCGCTGTTCATCTCACTTCTGATGGCCTGTCTGATCCCCGTGGTTCGAACCGCTCGGCGAGCCGACCCCGAGAGCAGACGTTTCTGCGCGTGGGTTGTAGGGGTCAGCGTGGTGTACCTGGGAGTAGCAGGAGTGCAGCCTCTCCTCGCATTCCCCTATGGGACCGTCCCGCTCTTCGTTCTGCTGGGGATGGGACTAGCACTCGCCGACCGACGGCGCTACGGACTGGCGTCTGGTGCGCTGCCATCATGAAGTATGAGTTGAAGGTAGCACCCGCGGGACGCGCGGGTAGCGTTGAGAGCGAAGCAGCCCGACCGGAGCCGCTGACCGTGTTGTGTCTGATCGGCTGGGGCCGGAGCGGGAGCACCATCATAGAAAATATTCTCGGCCAGATCGATGGCTTCTTCACCGTAGGGGAGCTGCACTATCTTTGGTCGCGCAGCTTGCCGAAGGGATGGCTGTGTGGATGCGGCGCATCGATCCGCGACTGCGGTGTGTGGAAGGACGTGCTCGAGCAGGTACATCGATCGACGGGATTAGGTGAAGAGAGTATCGCCGCGCTACAAGATGCGTGCGCACGGCTCCGTCACACTCCGCGGTTGCTGCTCCGCAGCGGGCGGGGGTCCTGGCGCGCACGAGAAGCAGCCTACGCGGAGGTATTAGGGGCCACGTACGAAGCACTCGCTCGTCGGGTGGGTGCCCGTGTGATCGTGGATTCCTCGAAACGCCCATCCCACGCGGCTCTGCTTGAGTTGGTGCCTGGTATATCGCCGAGATATGTGCACCTTGTGAGGGATCCGAGGGCCGTGGCCTTTTCCTGGCGGCGACCGAAGAAGGCTTTCAAAGGCAGGGGCGTTCTAGAGCCGCGGAGTCCGTGGAACAGCACTGCGAATTGGCTGCTCTGGAACCTTGGAGCCGAGTCGGTTCGTTGGCGAGCCGGCCGTCGGCTTCTTCGGATCCGCTACGAAGATTTCGCGGCGGATCCGCGTACGGTGATCACGAACCTTGTGTCCTTCGCTGGCGAGCGGCCTACCGCGCTTCCGGTCGCAGATTCCCGGATGGCTTTGCTGGGTCCAACCCATACCGTTTCTGGCAACCCGTCCCGGTTCGAGAGAGGACGGGTGATGATCAGAGAGGACGATGAATGGAGGTTGCGACAAGGTACCTATGACCGCGCTGTGGCTACTGCGGTGGGGCTACCACTTTTGAGACGGTACGGCTATCGGGTTCGGTAGGACCTCACATCCCAGTCACCCGTGGAGACCAATGGTAGGCTTGTCGGTGCGACGTGCAGGTATCGGATCTGCTCCCGGCATCGGGTGGTCGATCAGGTCAAGGGAGACCCAGCAAGCGGACTCCAGCGGAGGCGGCAGGCAAATAGCGGTAGAGTGCGAGCAGTGGGAGGGTCGTCGCTGTAACAGTTCTCCGAGCCGGTGGTTGCAAATGGATGCGCCACTCCTCATCGGGTCGGATCTCTAAGGAGCCATGGCTGAACCGCATAGGGTTCCCCCACGCGCCGTGCGCCACCTGCAGGTCGACGACGTTGTGCTGCTGGAAGCGCAGGTCGCCGTCGTCGAGGCCGAGCCACGCCGCGATGCCGCCCAGGACCTCCTGCGGGCGGCGCACGAGATCCT
>CADDYR010000165.1 GCA_902810765.1 Chloroflexota bacterium | reverse complement strand
CGACTTCGGGGTCCTCGAGCACGCGGCGGTAGTCCGTCGTGTGATATCCCGCACCGAAGCAGGCTGCGGCCGCGCTCGCCCTGGCCTCGTCCGCGTCGCACACGGCGGCGAGCCTCACGCGACGCGAGCGCGATACGGCCGGCAGGTGACGGCTCACGCCCACGTCGCCGCAGCCCACGAGCGCGAGCGCGTACCTGTGGTGCTCAGGCACGGCTCGCGGCCTTCGCGAGCTCGATCCGCCTGCTCTCGCCCGCGGACACGTCGCGCAGCGTGAGCGCCTCGTACTCGCTGCCCCACAGCGTCTGCCTGGAGGTCGTGCCACCTTCGGCCCTCGGGGCCGTCCCGGGTGGGAAGAGCAGCGTCACCGCCCCCGTGGCCCTCGGCGAGCGCAACGTCCAGCTGCCCTCATCCCGCGACAGCCTCAGCGCGTCCCGGGCCTCCGTCCACTCGAGCCATCTGTCCGCGGAGACGATCCGCACGCCCTCCTCGCGGGCAGCGTCCCAGTTCGCCTCGACCATCGGCCTCGAGTAGGTCGCGAAGCTCACCGGATGCGAGTTGAACGTGATCGGGGTGTAGAACTCGCGCACCGTCCGGCGGATGAGGGCGGTCGTCTCCTCGATACCCCTCTGGGTGCTCCACCTGAGGGCGCCGCGGTGGTGCGGGTTGATCAGGCACTCCTCGGTCCACATCGCCGGCTGCTGAAAGCAGGGGATCACGGCGCCGTCCGGGTCCACGAAGCGGAGCGGCCTCCCCGAGCCCGATGAGTAGCCGAGGCCCACCGGATACACCGTGACCCAGTTGCAGTCCATCCCCACGCCGAGCTCAGCCTCGACCCGCGCCATCTCCGTGTAACCGACCCAGCGGACGCAGTGGTTGCGGATCGTCCGGACGGGCGTACCGAGGGCGCGCTCATGCCGGGCCACGTTCTCCCGGATCATCCGCGGGACGAACAGTCGCTGGAGCTCGGCAGGACGGGAGTCCGTGCTGTAGTCGGCCTCGAGCGCGGGGTGCACGGAGAAGGTGTGGCCACGCCGTTCCCACTCGCGCATCTGATTGAGCGAGATGTGCGTGCCGGGCACCATGTAGAAGGTGCAGGTGCCGCCGCGCCTCTCCAGTCCCTCGAGCAGGGCTTCGAACTGCTCGAGGGACGACCAGTCGTCGTCGCTCGTCATCACCACGACGCTGCGCTCCTCGGCCTCGGGGTAGTACCAGACGCGCGGCCCGGGGGCGAGCGACTCCACGACCCGTGCGAGCAGGGCGGTGTGGACGTCGGCCTGGGGCACGAGCCTGAGGTCCCGATCCAGGTCCCCGACAACCAGGTCCGGCCCCCTGTAGATGCCATCCGCGCTGCCGAAACATACGTCCGCGTGGTCGGGGTTCCCCTGGCGCAGGCGCGCGACCGCGTGCGGTAGGTCGTACGAGAACAGCACGGCCTCGCCCCGCCCGACGGAGGAGCGGACGACCGCCGGCAAGCTTCGGATGCTCGCCCCATCCCGTGCGTACAGGAGCTCGGCGAGCACCCTCGCGCCCGCTTCGGGATGGGGCGTCCAGCCGAGCGAGGGCGTGAGCACCTGCACGGGCTCGGCGGGCAGGCCCGCGACCGTCGGATCGGAGCAGGGACGCAGGTAGCCCGAGCCTGCGGCGAGATGGGCGGGCACCATCCCGAGCCGCCGCGCGAGCTGGTCGTCCGGGAAGAAGACGATCAGCCGGCCACCGCCGCCGACGTACGCCTCGAGTGCGTCGGCCTGCGCGACGGTGGTGGTGAGGCGGGGAAGCACGACGAGGTCGTATCGCGCGAGCTCGGGCGCGCCGAGGGAGGGCAACTCCGCCTCCTCGAAGTCCGCGAATCCCTCCATCCTGAGTATCTCCGCGAGGTACCTGCTGTACCTGGCGTGCTCGTCGGTCGGGGAATGCACCAGCAGCATCGAGAGACCTCCGTTCATCTCCTCGTGTTACGAACGCGCGGGATTCAGGGTCGGCGGCCACCCTCCTCGCTCGCGACCGCTCCCGACAGCTCCTCGTAGGAGGGCACGCGCACCGGGCCACCTCCCCGCTCCGCGGAGCGCAGGGCGCAGACGCCCGCGGCGATGGAGTCGAACGCCTCGCGCGGGCCGAGCGGGGGCTCCGCGTCCTCCCTGATCGCCCGTACGAAGTCGCAGGCCTGCTCGACCTCCATCGTGCCGTGGCCCCGTGCGGAGACGGCGTCCAGGCTCGGGTTGCGCCAGTTCGGCAGCGTGACCGGGATCATCCGGGACGCTCCGGAGAGCGCGTCGTGGTAGAGGTAGTTCACCGTGTCCTCCGTCGCCTCGCCCTGGTCGCGCGTGCGCTCGAAGCTGCCGCGCGTCCCGTACACGGAGAAGTACAGGCAGTACGGCCTCACCATCCCGTACGACACGGTGACCTTCGCGACGGCTCCCGAGTCCGTCCTGAACAGGGCCGAGGTCGTGTGCAGGGTGTGCCACTCCGAGCGCTGGGCCGCGTGGTACGCCTGTGCCTCCACGAAGCGCCCGCCCATCAGCCATCGGAGCGTGTCGATGGCGTGCGGGCCGCCGCCCAGGAGGGTCGTCTGGGGGTTCGAGGGGGCGACGCGCCAGTGGCCAGGACTCCGTCGCGCGAGCACCTCGCCCATGTTGTGCAGGTACTCGCCCTCGCCGTAGAACACCTCACCGAACGCTCCGCCGGAGACGAGCCGCCTCACGTCGCGAAGGCAGAAGGCGTACCTCACCTGGTTGCCCATCTGATACTTCAGGCCGGCGCGCTCTGCGAGCTCCACGATACGCGCGCACTCCTCGAGGCTCGTCGCCATCGGGATCTCGGAGAGCACGTGCTTCCCGGCCTCGAGCGCCCGGATCGCGTGCTGCCCGTGCAGGTGGTCGGGGGTGGCGATGACCACCGCGTCGAGCCCGTCGTCCGAGAGCAAGTCGTCCAGGGCCGTGTAGTGACGAGGGATGCCGTGCTCGCGCGCCACGCGCTCAGCGAGCGCCCGGTCCAGGTCGCACACCGCGACGACCCGAGCTCCCTCCGTGAGCTGGAGCGCGCGCAGATGTGACCCTCCCTGCCCGAGCCCGACGACTCCTGCCCTGATCTCGCCCATCTGCTTCGCCCTCTACTTCACGCCCGTGAACACGATCCCCTGGATGAAGTACCGCTGGGCCACGGCGAACAGCAGTATGCAGGGGAGGGTGGCCATCACGCTCGCCGCCATGAGCAGGTTCCACTGTGTGGTGTGGAAGCCGCGGAACAGGTTGATGCCGAGCGCGAGGGTGTAGTTGTCCGGCGTGTTCAGGTAGATCAGCGGTCCCAGGAAGTCGTTCCAGTGCCCGAGGAAGGAGAACACTGCGACCACGCCGAGCGCGGGCTTCGTCTGGGGCAGGGCGATCCTGAGGAAGATCGTGAAGGTGTTGGCGCCGTCTATCCGGGCCGCGTCCTCGAGCTCGGGCGAGAGGCGCAGGTAGAACTGGCGCAGGAGGAAGATGAAGAACGCCCCTCCGCCCAGCCAGTAGGGCACGATGAGCGGAGCGAAGGTGTCGAGCCAGCCCAGGTATCTGAACAGGATGAAGGTCGGGATCAGCGTCACCGGGTACGGGATCATGATCGTGGCCAGCAGCACCATGAAAAGGGCGCCGCGTCCCGGGAAGCGTATTCTGGCGAAGCCGTAGGCGACGACGCTGGCGGAGGCCACCTGGCCGAGCAGCGCCGCTCCGGTGACGACGATCGTGTTCCAGTAGTATCTGAGGAACGGCATCTGGTCGAAGACCTTCAGGTAGTTGTCGAGCCGCCATGGGTTCGGGATCCACTGCGGCGGGAAGAGGAAGATGTGGCCCTGATCCTTGAAGCTGGAGGAGAGCAGCCACACGAGCGGGACGAGCATCACGACAGCGCCCGCCAGCAACACGAGGTACTGGACGGCCCTCCAGAAGCTGCGCCTGAGTCTGGCCGACCACTCGGTGGAGCGCGCGTACTTCTGCGCTGCCGCGCCCTCGAGGGCTCGGCCTTCCCCGGCTTCCGACAGGATCGTGCGTCGCATCCTCACCTCCTGAGCTCGCCCTCGTAGTACACCCACATGCTCGACCACTTGAAGACGAGCACGGTCATGCCGAGGATGATTATGAACAGCACCCACGCGAGCGCGGACGCGTAGCCCATCTTGAAGAACTGGAAAGCGTTCTCGTAGATGTACAGCACGTAGAAGAGGGTAGCGTTGGCGGGGCCTCCTCCCGTCAGAAGGTAGGGGCCGCTGAACACCTGGAGCGCGCCGATCATGTTCATCACGAGGTTGAAGAAGATGATCGGGGTCATCATCGGCACGGTGATGTACCTGAACTTCGCCCAGCCGCCCCCGCCGTCGCACTCCACCGCCTCGTACAGCTCCGTCGAGATGCCCTGCAGCCCCGCGAGGTAGATCAGCATGGGCGCGCCCACCCCGCCCCACAGGCTCATCATGATGAGGGAGAACAGCGCCCACCTGGTGCTGCTGAGCCACAACGGGCCCTGGATGCCGAAGTAGCGGAGCAGGGTGTTGACGAGCCCGAACTCGGGGTTGAGCACCCACAGCCAGAGCATCGCGGTCGCGATGGCCGGGACGAGGTTGGGCACGTAGTAGATCGTGCGCCACATCCCGAGCAGGCGGACCTTCTGATTCATCAGCAGCGCCACCAGGAAGGAGAGGCACAGCTGCAGCGGGGTCGTGACGACCGTGTATATCGCCGTCACCTTCAGCGACTGCCAGAAGAGGCCGTCGCCGAAGAGCTGCTGGTAGTTGGCCACGCCGATGAACGTGGGAGGCTGCACCACCTGGTAGTCGGTGAAGCTCAGATAGAGCGAGGCTATGATCGGGCCCGCGACGAACGCCAGCAGGCCGACCAGCCACGGCAGGATGAATACGTAGCCCTCCATCGCCTCGCGCCTGGCGCGAGGGGACATGCGCCGTCGCCTGGGGAGTGGCACCGCGACCAATATCGCCCCTCCTTACAGTGGGCTACTTGCCGTTGTTCGACTTGCGCTGCGCGAAGACCTTGTCTACGGCCTGACAGGTAGCCCTGGTTGCCTGCGGCACGGTCTTGTCGCCCGAGAAGATGGGCGATAGCTGGTCGGTGACCTTGCCCCACCACTCGTTCGCGTCCGGCGTGACATAGTAGCCGTGGCCGGACTTCGTGAAGTCGGACACCGGCACCTCGATGTTCTGGGGCTGATGGATCCTCTTGAACTCGATGCTGTCGACGAGGTCCTTCAGCACTGGCAGGCCGAGCGTCATGATCCCCTTCTGGCCGTCCGGGCCCACGAGGAACTTCATGACCTCCCAGGACGCCTCCTTGTTCTTGGTCGTGCTGAGCATGGCCCACCCATTCGAGCCCTCCTGCACCGAGCGCTTCTTCGTCTGGGGGTCGAGCGGCATGTGGGCGAAGTCCCAGTCGAAGCCGCTCTGGCGGATGGCGGTCTCCTCCCAGGTGCCTCCGAACATTATCCCGACCTTGCCGGTCAGGAACGGGTTCTCCTGCCCCTGCATCGCGCTCGGGTTGGGCATGACCTTGTGCTTGAAGATCAGGTCCGCGAGGAATTGCAGGGCCTGCTGCGCCTCGGGCGACGTGAGCGTGCACTTGTCCTTCGCGCTGTTGAGCACGGAACCTCCGTGCTCCTGGATGAACGCCGCACTCCAGTAAGGCGGCGTGATGGCATCGAAGGTGATGCCCCACTGCTGCTTCTTGGGGTCGGTGAGCTTCCTGCCGTACTCGACCAGGTCGTCCCACGTCCAGTCGGGCTTCGGGAAATCGAGTCCGGCCTGCTTGAGCAGGTCCTTGTTGATGTACGTGACCTGACCGCCGGCGTAGAGCAGGACCGCGTAGATCCCACCCTGCCAGCCCCACTCGCGGTCGAACGGGTACCAGTAGTCCGACTGGACGATGCCGTCCCGGTCCATGTACGGCTTGACGTTGACGAACATGCCCCGCGAGGCTGCGGGCACGGTCCAGTCCATGTTCGCGACCGTGACGTCCGGCCCGGCTCCGCCCGCGAACTGGGTCTGCAGCTTCGTGAAGTAGTCCTGGCCGGGACGGACCTGCACGTTGAGCTTGATCTTCGGCTGCTTCTTCTGGAAGACCTCCACGACGCGCTTCTTGAACGTCTTGGTCCACTCCTCGCTGGCGAGGTAGAACGCGAGGGTGACGGTGCCCGAGACGCTCGCGGGCTTCTTTCCCGGCCCCGACGCGCTCGACTGGGAGCTGCTGGCACCGCACGCGGCGAGCGCGAGCCCGACCGCGCCCGCGCCGGCGGCCCTGAGCAGCTCGCGGCGGGTCATCCTGGTGTGCTCGTTCGTGCCCTGTGGAAACATAGCCAATCCCTCCTCGAGAGCGCTCGATTGCCTTCCGCAGCGGACCGACCGCTGCTCCACGCCCGCGACCTCCTACGCCCCTCTGTCGGCGATCTGGATGTTGTGGCCCATCCTCGCGGAGATCTCCCTCGCCGCGCCCACCACCGCCTCGACGTATCGAGGCAGGTTCTCCTCGTTGAACTCGAGCGCCGGGCCCGAGATGCTCACCGCCGCGATCGCGCGGTTGGTCGCATCCCGGATCGGGGCGGCCACGCACCTCAGCCCGATCTCCGACTCCTCCTCGTCCAGCGCGTAGCCCCGCTCGCGCACCTGCCGCAGGTGGGCCCGCAGAGCCCCGAGCGACGTGATAGTACGGTCGGTGTGCCGGGGCAGACCGTGGTGGGTGACCAGACCCTCCAGCTCCCCCTCGCTCAGGTCGGCCAGCAGCGCCTTGCCGAGCCCCGTCGAGTGGGCGCTCGCGCGCTGGCCCACGCCCGTCTGCACCCTCACGAACCTGTTCGGCGGCACCACCGCCAGGTGCACCACCTCGGCGTGCTCCAGCACCGCGAGGTTCGCGGTCTGGTTGCACTCCCTCACCAGATCGCGCATGTAGGGCTCGGCCAGCGCCACCAGGCTCGTCGTCTGAAGGTAGATGCCGCCGAGCTCGAGCGTCCGCACCCCAAGCCTGTAGCCGCCGGTCTCGGCGGAGCGCTCGACGTACCCCCGCCTCTCGAGCACGGAGAGCATCCTGAGCGCCGTGCTGGGGGACAGCCCGAGCCTCGCGCTGATGTCCGACAGCCTGAGCTCGGGCTCTCCCAGCGAGTACAGCTCGAGTATGTCCAGCGCCCGATCGAGCGCCCTGACCTGGTACTGAGGTGACGCCAACCCACCGCCTCCGAGCGTCGTGAAAGTAGTTTTCATACTACAACGCATCCGAGGGCGTGTCAAGGGCCTGACGCCTTGACAGCGGGGCGATTTCGGGTTAGAGTCGGGCCATACGTGAAACGGGTTTCCATCTAAGGAGGCGCAGCATGGATGCGAGGACTGGCGACGGCCGGGCGGACGGGCTGATGTGGGGCTTCCTCCTCCACCTCGGCTACAACATATACTCCGACTGGGAGTCGCCGGACTGGAAGTACGAGTACGTGAGCTACGGCCCGGCCCTGAGGGTGGACAAGAGTGTGTGGGACGACGTCGTGGCGAGGATGGCCGAGTCCGGCCTGAACACGGCGGTGATCGAGCTCGCGGACGGCGTGCGCTACCACAGCCACCCCGAGATCGCGGTCGAGGGCGCGTGGTCCGTGGAGCAGCTCCGGGAGGAGCTGGAGAGGATGCGCAAGCTAGGCATCGAGCCGATCCCGAAGTTCAACTTCTCGACCGCCCACGACGCTTGGCTCAAGGAGTACGGCCGGTGCGTCTCCACTCCGAGGTACTACCAGGTGTGCGGCGACCTCATCGCCGAGGCGATCGAGATCTTCGACCATCCCCGGTTCGTGCACCTGGGGATGGACGAGGAAACGGCGGGTCACCAGCGGCACCACGTGCACGTGATGCTGCGCCAGTACGACCTGTGGTGGCACGACCTCGGCTTCCTGATCGAGCAGGTGGAGAAGGGAGGAGCGCGAGCCTGGGTGTGGGCGGACTACATGTGGGACCATCGCGACGAGTACATCGAGCGCATGCCCAGGTCGGTCGTGCAGAGCAACTGGTACTACGAGGAGGAGCTCGACCCCGAGCGGGTGCGGGTCAGGGCTTACCTGGACCTCGAGGACGCGGGCTTCGACCAGGTCCCTACGACGGCGAACTGGCCCGACCCGATCAGCTCTGGCAGCACGCTGAGCTCGCGGAACCTGGAGAACACGGTGGCGTTCTGCCGGGAGCACATCGCTCCCGAGCGCCTGCTCGGCTTCCTGCAGACGGCCTGGAAGCCCCTCGTGGAGGCGAAGCGAGAGTACCACATGGAGGCCATAGAGCAGATGGCGCGCGCCATCCGCGCGTGGGAGTCCGCGGGCCCCAAGCCGCTCGCCCGCTGAGGCCAGGAGGTACGGAGCCGACGCAACCTGGTCGGCTGCGCGGATCTCCCGGACGGCACGCGGCTCCTGTAGTCCTGTGAGGAAAGTCCGATGACACAGCACGAGAGGGTGTTCACGATCGAGGCCACCCCGATCAAGTACGGGCCGGGCGCTTCGGAAGAGGCCGGGTGGGAGCTCAGGCGGCTCGGCGTGCGCCGGGCGATGCTCGTGACCGATCCAGGTGTGGCGCGAGCCGGCATCGCGGAGCGGGTGCTGGCGAGCATCCGGGCCGAGGGGCTCGAGTGCGAGGTCTTCGACGGGGTGAGGATAGAGCCCTCGCTCGACTCGATGCAGCAGGCGGTCGAGTTCGCCCGAAGCGGCGGCTTCGACGGCTTCGTGGCGGTGGGGGGAGGCTCGAGCATAGACACGGCGAAGGTGGCGAACCTCGCCTCCACCCACCCGGCGCCGCTGATGGAGTATATCAACCCGCCTGTCGGCGGCGGGCGCAGACCGCCCTCCCCCCTGAGACCCCTGCTCGCGATCCCCACGACCGCGGGCACGGGCTCCGAGGCCACCACCGTCGCCATACTCGACCTGACGGAGCTCGGCACGAAGACCGGCATATCGCACCGCTACCTCCGGCCGAGCCAGGGGATAGTGGACCCCCTGCTCGCCTC
>CADDYR010000164.1 GCA_902810765.1 Chloroflexota bacterium | reverse complement strand
GTTGTGGTCCGGGCTCGGGCAGGCAGGGTTCTGGGAGGGGCCGGGCGAGGCGGTGGGAGGTGAGTGATGGAGCACATGATCATCCGTCTGAAGGCCGTGACGCCGCTGTTCATGGGAGGGGCCGACACACGAGCTGCGCCGGAGCTGAGGCCCGCCTCCTTCAGGGGGCTGCTCAGGTTCTGGTGGAGGGCGCTCCATCCCGACCTGCCGCCACACGAGCTGCTCGCCCGAGAGAACGCTCTGTTCGGCGGCGCGGGCAAGGATCAGGGGCAGTCGAGCTTCGCGCTCCTGGTATCGAAGGGCAGGCTGGTGTCGAGGTCGTTCGATGAGCTGATCCGGGTCGACACCGGCCGAGGACGTAAGCCGAAGCCTGGGCTGTCGTACCTGGGATACGGTCTCGGCAAGAGCGAGGACGAACCATCCAGGATCGGTTTCGTGCCGGGCACGGAGCTAGAGCTGCGGCTCGTGTTCCGCGATCCGGGCAGGAAGCGGGAGGTGCTCGAGAGCCTCTGGTGTCTGACGCACCTCGGCGGGGCCGGCTCGCGCTCGCGCCGCGGCTTCGGCTCGCTCGTCGTCACCGCCACCGAGCCGCCCACGGAACTGTTCCCGTCCCCGCCCGGCTCTCATTGGGAGCTCGCAGACCGAATGAGCACGCATCTCCGCGCTCTGAACCTCGCCGCCCGAACACTGCCGGACCACACAGCCCTCAGCGCGCGGGCGAGGGTGAGGGTGCTTCCCCCCAGGCGCGACTGGCTGGAGGCGATGAGCCACGTGGGCGCCAGGCTGAACGCGTACAGAACCTCCCGGACCGATGGACAGTTCGAGCAGGATACGCGGATGATGCGCGATCTCGTGATGAGCGGGAGGCAGCCTTCCCGCGCCCCCGAGCGAGTCGCCTTCGGCCTGCCGCACAACTACTTCTTCAAGCAGACGGGATCGAGCGCGACGGTGGAGCCCGATCGCTCCTACAGCCGTCGCGCCAGCCCGCTGCTCATACACTTCCACCTGCTTGGCGGCGGCCGGGTCGCGCCGGTGCTTAGCCTGCTTCCCGCCCGGTTTCTGCCGGAAGGGACGGACGTACGGATCGAGCCGGGCGGAAAGACCGTTCCGGCACCGACGGACTTCGCGCCAATCGAGCGCTTCATCGAGAGCTTCGGGGACGGAATCGAGGTGTGGCCGCGACGCTCCAGCTTCGCTTCACCTTCTCGCCCGTGCAGGAGTTCGTCTCGGAGGCGCGCAAGACCGCCGACCTGCGCACCGGCTCCTACCTGCTGAGCTACCTCGCGGCGCAGGCAATCGCCGCGACGATCCGCGAGGGGGCCGACGAGCAGGATTTCTTCCCGAGCATCGAGGACAACGAGCTGGTGCAGACGCTGCTCGGCAAAGACGCGCGCACCCCGAGGCGGTACGGCTCGCTGCCCAACAGCTTCACGGTGAGAGTGGAGTCCGAGGAGCAGGGCGCTCGATGGGGCCAGGCGGCGTCCGAGGCGCTGCGGACCGCGTGGCACGAGCTCGCGGAGCGGGCCTGGGATTACGTTGTCAGGAGGCACGGCGCCTTCGACGCTACGGATATACGCGCTATTCGCGACCGCCAGATCCGGGGCCAGTGGCAGGCGAGCTGGGTGGTCTCCGAGTCCGCCTCCGACCTCGGCGCCCGCAAGCAGATCCGGGCCTTCGAACCCTCCGAGGAGCAGGGGGAGAAGTGCACGGTCTGCGGCTACCGCCAGGTGCTCGCGACCGGAGACGCCCGAGGGTTCTGGGGCGGGGTGGTCAAGGGGCCGCTCGGCGCGGAGAATCTGGTGCGCACGAAGGAGCGGCTGTGCGCCGTGTGCCTCACGAAGCGTGTGCTCCCGGTGGTGCTGAATCTCGACCGCAAGGTGCCCTCCACGCCGGACATAGCGGCCTCGCCGTGGCGCGAGAAGGTGATCTCGAAGCTCTCCGAGTCACTGGTCCGCGACGCCGTCTCGGAGGTCGTGAGGGCGTATCACGGGCGGGACCGGCGCGACCCCGAAGATGCGTTCCGCGGGGTGGAGTCGGGATACTTCTTCGAGGGGTTCGAGGTGGACGAGCCCGACGCCGAGGAGAAGCGCAGGCGCCTCGAGCGGCCGGTACGCGAGCTCTTCAGGGCGGTCGGCGCACGGCCGAGCAGGGCGTACGCGATCCTCGCGATGGACGGCGACAGGATGGGCGAGCACCTGAGCAGGCTCGACGACGCCGGAAGGCGGGAGCTGTCGAGCCTGATCCTCGAATTCAGCCGCGCCGTCGGGGGCCTGGTGAGTGCGGGCGGCAGGGACTCCTGCCTGGTCTACGCGGGCGGCGAGGACGTGCTCGCTCTGCTTCCCTCCGGCCGCGCGCTCGAGATCGCGCTCGCCCTGAACCGCAAGTACCACGAGGTCCTCGATCGGTTCCGAGAGCCGCACGCCCTGCCGGACGGGGCGTTCACGGTATCGGCGGGCCTGCTGATCTGCCCGATGACGCTGCCACTGCGCACGGCGATTCCCGAGGCTCAGAGGCTGGAGCGGATAGCGAAGGAGGCGGGCCGCGACGCGCTCGCGGTGTCGGTGTGGAAGGGCGGGGGCAGCGTCCTGACGGTAGCCCGGAAGTGGGATTTCTGCAGGAGCGACGGCGCGCCCGGCTGGGTGAGGCAGCTCGCCGATCTCGCGCTCGAGGAGCGGCCCCGGTACCCTTCGTCCTTCCTGTACCAGACGATAGAGCTCCTGCGCTCTCTCGGACTGGACAGGGAGAAGCCTGATCTGGACGAGCGGGCGGTCGAGGACCTGGTCGCGGTGGAGTACTCAGGCAGTCGGGAACCGGGATATCAGGTCAAGGACGTGAATGAGGCGCGCGAGAAGATCAAGCCGCTGCTCGCGCTCGCGCGGCGCGGCGGGTGGGACCCGGACGTGATCCGGCTGGTGAGGTATCTGCACGAGGAGGAGCGGGCGTGAGCGAGGTGTGGCTGGAGTTCGTGCCGAACGACGTACTGTTCTTCCGTGGGCCGGAGCCGTACAACGCGGGCGAGACGGGCTTCGTCCGGAGCGAGTTCCCGCCGAGCCCTCACGTCATGCAGGGCGCGCTGCGCACCGGGCTCCTCTACGCGAACGGTGCGGATGCCGGCCGGTACCGAAGTGGCACGGTCCCCGAGCACCTGAGAGCCGCGGTCGGCTCTCCCGGGGAGTACGACCTCGGGATCGAGCTGGAGGGGCCTTACCTCTCGATCCACAGGGAGTTGTACGTCCCGCTGCCGCTGAGCCTCGCCGTCACGGAGAACGGAATCGAGCCGAGAACCCCTTCGGACGGGGCCGTGCTCACCGACCTGGGCCGGCTCAGGCTTCCGGGCGGACCCGGGGAGAAGCAGACCGACGGCCACTGGATATCGTGGCGGACGTTGCGGCGCCACCTCGCTGGCGACCCGATCTCGAGGGGAGACCTGATCCAGCCCCGCGCCTCCCCGAACGGTGAGAAGCCGCCTCTCGCCGGGGAGCCGAAGGTGGGCCTCGGGCTGGATCGCTCGAAGCGGACCGCGCGGGAGGGGCTGCTGTACTCGATCGAGCCGCTGCGCTTCGAGCGGGACGCGAGCCTAGTGCTCAGGGTCTCGGGGCTGCCGGAGGGCGTGAGCCTGCCGACCGAGGTCGCGCTCGGAGGAGAGGGGCGATTTGCCCGCGTCTCTACGCTTCCTGCTCCCAATGTCCAGCCCGACAGGGACAGAGTCGCGCAAACCGTGGAGAAGACTCACAGGTTCAGGCTGGTGCTACTGCAGCCCGCGCTCTTCGCCCGCGGCTGGATACCCGACGGGCTCAAGCTCGTTCGCGGTCGGGAGCACGACTGCTGGGAGGGGGAGCTGAACGGTGTGCGTTGCAGGCTCGTCTCCGCCTGTCTGGAGAAGCCCAGGAGGATCGGCGGCTGGGACATGGCGAACAATCGCCCGAAGCCTTTGAGGTCGTATGTTCCCGCAGGAAGCGTGTACTTCTTCGAGACGGATGCACCGGGCGCCGAGGTGGTGGAGAAGCTCGACGACGCGCGCGTCGGCGCCGACGGGAGGCTGGGGTTCGGGCAGTGTGTCGTGGGAGGAGGATGGAGCTGAGCCATGGACAAGGCACTGATGACTTTCTACGCGGCGACTAGCCTGCATCCGGGCGCGGGCTCGGCGACGAGCGCGATAGACCTGCCGGTGCAGCGCGAGTCCCACACGGACTTCCCGACGATCTCCGGCTCCGGGCTGAAGGGCGCTCTGAGGCAGGAGGCGGGAGTGCGGGAGATGCCCCAGATCGAGGCCGTGTTCGGCCCCGACACGAACGAGCAGAACAAGTACGCGGGCGCCCTGCTCGTGGGCGACGCGAAGCTGCTCGCGCTGCCGGTGCGCTCGCTCCAGTCCGTGTTCTACTGGGCGACGTGCCCGCTCGTGCTCGCCAGGCTGGAGCGCGATCTCGAACAATTCGGCATCAAGATCAAATACCCGACCCCTGACAAGGGCCAGGCGTTCGTGCCCGAGGGGAATGACACCAGAAGGCTGGTGCTCGAGGAGCTCGACTTCGAGGTGCGGACGAGCCGGGAGCTCGGCGAGCTCCTCGGCAAGCTGCTGCCGCTGATCAGCGAGCACGTCGGCGCGCACTTCCGCTCGAAGCTCGGGCGCGACTTCGTGGTGCTGAACGACGAGGACTTCTCGCACCTCGCTCGGACCGGCATGCAGGTGTCGGCTCGCGTCCAGCTCGACGAGAACAAGACGAGCAACAACCTGTGGTACGAGGAGACCATTCCCTCCGAGACCATACTGTGGAGCCTGCTGCTCGCCCGGCCGACGGAGAGGTCGAACGGCTCGGACCCGCTCGATCTGCTCGCAACGACCTTCGACGACGGCCGCCCGGTTCAGGTCGGAGGGAACGAGACGACGGGGCAGGGCTGGTGCTACACCCGAATCACCAGGGGGAACTCCCGATGAGCAGCACGCTGTCGCTGGAGCGCGCGCGGTTCGCGCTCGGGGAGGTGAACAGGGCGAAGGAGCAGCTCGATGAGGCGGGGGCGGACGACTACGCCGCGCTCTGCCGACGGCTTCCCGCGATGATCGTGGGCAACGGCCTGGGACAGGCGCTCGCCTACCTGCTCGCCGACGACGAGGGCGAGCACAAGAAGGCCAGCTGGCGCCTGTACGACGGCCTGTCGCAGTGGCTGATCCACAAGAGGCGCATCTACTCAGTGAACGGCAGCGGCGACCTCATGGACGTGCTGGTCTCGGGCGATCGCCAGAGCTACGTCCACGCCCAGCGCGAGTGCATGGAGCTGCTGGTGTGGCTCAAGCGCTTCGCGGACGCCCGGATAGGCAAGCCTGCCCAGCGGCCCGAGGGAGAGCGACTATGAGGCTTCCTCTGTATCGAAGCGTGCGGGAAGCGTACGAGGCATCTCTGGGCAAGGACCGGTTGCCCCGTGGCGCGAGCCTGGCGCTCGTCTTCGACAAGTTCGCCGACACCCGGCCCGATAACAACTGCAAGCCGAGTGCGGACAAGGATGAACAGCAGTACAAGCGCGCGTTCCTCGAGCGGTTCGCGGGCAGGCCGATAGGGGACGGGGCGCTCCTGACCGACCACGTCGAGCGCCGCAGAAAGCTCGTCGAGTCGCTGGGTGGCCGAACGCTGCCCGCGAGCTCGGAGTGGCGGTTCGTGTCGGGCCTGGGCGCGGCCCACCCCTTCGAGACCGGGTTCGTCTGGCACCACACGCTCTCCGTCCCCTACCTGCCGGGCTCGAGCGTGAAGGCGATGATGCGGGCGTGGGCGAGGATACGGCCCGAGGCGAAGGAGGTCGTGGACGAGCTCTTCGGGACTCAGGCCGGCGCGGGCAGGCTGGTCGTGTTCGACGCGCTGCCGACGAGGCTCCCAACGCTGGATCTGGACCTGCTCAACGTCCACTATCCGGGCTACTATCGCGGCAGCGGCCCGGCGGGCGACTACCTCTCGCCGAACCCCGTGTACTTCCTCACTGTAGCTCCCGGCTCGGAGCTCGAGTTCGCGCTCGCGCCGCGTCCCGGCACGAAGGGCGCGGACCTCGGAAAGGGGCTGGAGCTGTTGGGCGAGGCGCTGAGCACGCTCGGAGCCGGCGCCAGGACCTCGTCGGGATACGGCCGCTTCGTCTCGAAGGCGGAGCTTACCAGTCCTGCCCAGCCTGTGGGGACGGCGGTTGCGACCTCCGACGGCGCCGTGGAGAGGGTGCGCGCGCAGGTCCAGGCGTGGACCGGCCGCGACATGGGCCGGATCGGCGAGCTGGTCGGGCGGATCGAGAGGCTCCCGGGCGAGGGGGCGCGGCGCGAGCTCGCGATGTCTCTGCTCAACAAGATACCCGAGAAGGAGCGCAGAAAGAGGCAGGACAAGACCTGGCTCAAGCGCCTCCTCGCTATGAAGGGGGAAGGGGAATAGCGGGACCGGGACAAGTTATACTGACTCCGGATGAACGCCCATCCACCGTCATCCTGAGCCTCTCACGCTTGTCATCCTGAGCCGCAGGCGAAGGATCTGTGAGGGGACCGCCCGGAAGGGACAAGCAGATTCTTCGGCCCTTCGGGCCTCAGAATGACGCACTCATACGGACTCCGGGTAAGCACTTACCCATCGTCGTCCCGTGCCACCCACGCCCGTCATCCTGAGCCCTTCGCTTCGCTCTAGGGTAAACTCCGCGAAGGCTCTGAAAGGCATTACCCCGCCCCCACCGATGATAGATTCTTCGGCCCTTCGGGCCTCGGAATGACAGGCTCAACCATTTACCTGGATCTGTATGTCAGGCCGCAGTGGTCATCTGGGTGTCGCACGAACACCTCATATGGCCGCATCAGCGGTCGGCAAGCTGCGGTGCTCTCTCGGGTGTCTCGACTCGGGTCACACGGCGGTCTTGCGGAGCTCGGCGATCTGGTCGCGGAGGAGGGCGGCCTTCTCGAACTCCATCATCCTCGCGGCCTGCCTCATCTGGGATTCCAGGTCCTTGATCAGGCGGAAGATGTCCTCGTTGCTCAGCTTTGCCACGCCGTCCGTCTTGTACTCGGGCTTCGACTCCGCTATCGCCTTCACCCGGTCCGTGAGGTCGCGCACCTGCTTGACGATCGAGGCCGGCACGATGCCGTGCTGCTCGTTGTACTCCATCTGGATGCGCCGCCTGCGGTACGTCTCGTCTATCGCGCGCTGCATTGAGCCGGTGATCGTGTCGGAGTACATGATCACGTAGCCGTCGAGGTGCCGCGCGGCCCGGCCGATCATCTGGATCAGCGAGCGGTCGGAGCGCAGGTAGCCCTCCTTGTCGGCATCCAGGATCGCGACGAGCGACACCTCCGGCAGGTCCAGCCCCTCCCTGAGCAGGTTGATCCCCACCACCACGTCGTACACGCCCAGCCGCAGGTCGCGCAGGATCTCCACCCGCTGCAGGGCGTCTATCTCGCTGTGCAGGTAGTGGGTCTTGATCCCCATCTCGAGCAGGTAGTCCGCGAGCTCCTCCGCCATCTTCTTCGTGAGCGTCGTGACGAGGGCGCGCTGGCCCTTCTCCACCCTGCTCCTGATCTCCTCCAGCAGGTCGTCAATCTGCCCCTCGGTGGGCCGCACGCTGATCGCGGGGTCTATAAGCCCCGTCGGGCGGATGATCTGCTCGACGACCTGCTCCGAGTGCTCCTCCTCCCACGGCCCCGGCGTGGCCGAGCAGTAGATCACGTTCTTGATGTGGTCCCGGAACTCGTCGAACGTGAGCGGACGGTTGTCGAAGGCGGACGGCAGCCGGAAGCCGTACTCGATCAGGACCTCCTTCCGAGACCGGTCCCCGGCGTACATCCCCCGGACCTGCGGGATGGTCATGTGCGACTCGTCTATCACCATCAGGTAGTCATCGGGAAAGTAGTCGAGGAGCGTCCAGGGTGGGTCACCGGCGTTGCGCCGCGAGAGGTGCCGGGAGTAGTTCTCGACGCCCTGGCAGTAGCCGGTCTCCTCGAGCATCTCGATGTCGTACAGAGTGCGCTGCCGGAGCCTCGCGGCCTCGAGCACCTTGCCCTCGTCCACCAGCTGCTTGTAGCGCTGCTCGAGCTCGGCGCGGATGTCCTGAATGGCCAGCGCGAGCTTCTCCTGGCTCGTGATGAAGTGCTTGGCCGGATAGATGTCCACGCGCGTGCGCTCCGCGAGGATCTCGCCGGTCAGCGGGTCCACCTCCGTGAGGCGGTCCACCTCGTCCCCGAAGAACTCGATCCGGAAGGCGACGTCCTCGTTCGCGGGCTGGATCTCGAGCGTGTCGCCCCGCACCCGGAACGTGCCGCGCGTGAGGTTCTGGTCGTTGCGGCTGTACTGGATCTCGACGAGGTGGCGCAGCAGCTTGTTCAGGCGGAACTCCTCGCCGCGCCTCAGCGTCACGACGACCCTGCCGTAGTCCTCGGGAGAGCCCAGGCCGTAGATGCACGACACGCTCGCGACGATGATGACGTCCCGGCGCTCGAACAGCGCCATCGTGGCCGCGTGGCGCAGCTTGTCTATCTCGTCGTTGATCTCGGTCTCTTTCTCGATATAGGTGTCGGTGCGCGGGACGTACGCCTCGGGCTGGTAGTAGTCGTAGTAGCTTACGAAGTACTCGACCGCGTTGTTCGGGAAGAACTCCTTGAACTCGGAGTAGAGCTGGGCAGCGAGCGTCTTGTTGTGGCAGAGCACGAGCGTGGGGCGCTGGACGCGCTCGATCACGTTCGCGATGGTGAACGTCTTGCCGGTGCCGGTCGCTCCCAGCAGTGTCTGCTGACGGTACCCCCGCTCGAGCCCGTCGACCAGGCCCTCGATGGCCTTCGGCTGGTCGCCCACGGGGCGCAGGTCGGAAACGATCTTGAACTCGGGCATGCTGCTCTCGCCGGTGGTTTCAGATTACGGTACGGACGGGTCAATTATAGCGCAGTGGGGGTTCGGACCGCGTCGGACTCGCCGCGCTGCTGTTGGAGGACAGCGACTGGATCAGGCTCGAGAGTAAGCCTTTCTGGAAGCGCCAGAGCTCAGATGCATCGCTCGCGGCTGGGAGACGAGGAGGATATCACCGGAGCTGGGGCTGTCCAGCGCGGTTAGGCACTCGGGAAGATAGTACTTTTGGTCTATTGACCCCGGGGCTCCTGGGTCTTATGCTCGCACCACTTGTCCTGTCGCTGCAACGAGGAGGGCGGGGGGATGCGGGCTCACGGAAGGCTACAGA
>CADDYR010000163.1 GCA_902810765.1 Chloroflexota bacterium | reverse complement strand
CCAGAGGAGGCTTGCAGCGGTGGACGCGCTCAACGAGTACACCAAACACACCGGCAGCGCGCTGTTCGCCGTACCTCCCGGGATCAAGCACGGGGGCTTCGTGGGCGAGGGGCTGCTCGGCTGACTGACCGTGCGGACCGACGAGTCGAGACGATGACTCGACATAAACTCTGTGCTGGTCGGCGCTCTGTCCGAGTAGGGTAGGTCGATGTACTGATCGTTCATCCCTCTGTATAGCGTAAACCCAACGCGCTCGCAGACCTCTCGAGAAGTCGGCATATTGGGGAAGGTGGGCCGGGGGATATACGGCACCCCAGAGAGCTCCGTGCGGCTGCTCAAGACAACCGTGACGTGAGCATCCCGGCACCCTTCAACAGAGCGAGCTCGAGCTGCTCTTTACGATCGTGGCTACCGGAAACGCGGCACGCGACCAGCCTGTCCGTCCGGGAATAGGGACACGAACCTGGCGACGGCAGGGCGGCTGCCCTCCCCGGAGGGAATCTGAGCAGGTGCCGAGGAAGAGGGTAGGACGGGAGCCCGGACATTCGTGCTAGATATTATGTGCATTATATCGGGCACGAAAGCCCGCGCGGCACAAGGCTTTCGAGGCGCCCCGACAGTATTGCTCTCTGCGCACACGAGGGCTGAGACGGCCGTCGAGGCCGGCCGGACCGTCACGGCACGCCCCGAGACGGCCGGATAAGATCGAGCAGCCGGTCCAGCACGTGCTGCCACACCCTCAAGGGATGCCCGGACGTCCGAACCTCGAGCAAGAGGCCTCCGAGCTCGTCCCTGGCGTCGTCGGAGACGGCGGAGGCGATAAGACGGGCCACCTTCATCGCTATCTCCTCGTCCTCGGCCGCGCCCGTGCTCACCACGGGCTCGGGAACACGCACAGCAACGGGGGAGGTGCCGGGAACAAACGTCGTTTGTTCCCGTGGGTCGCGATCACTCTCCTTCCGGGTCTCGAGGTCCGAAACACCTGACGTTATGTCCACGCGTCGCCCGGCGGCGTGCCCCCCGTCCGGCCGCGGATTAACAAACGTCGTTTGTTCTTCCGGTCGCTCCCCCTCCTTATCCCGCTCCGCCTCGGTCCGGACCTTCGGAAGCTTGCGCCTGGGATTCACGACGCCGGCCGCCGCCAGCCTGCCCCTCATCTCAGCAACGTGGCTGGTCTCGACCCTCTCACCGGAGCGTATCCGCCGTCGGAACTCCGACGCCACGTCGTCGGGCAGCTGCTTTATGTCGCGCGCCACCGTCGCCGAGATCTGCTTCCTCTCCACCGCGTCGGCCAGCACCTGATCCGACAGGATCCTCAGCCGATCCCTGACGTGCTGAGCCGAGACGTGCAGCCGATCGGCCAGCTGAGGAGGGGTCAGACCCTCCACCTCCATCAGCTCCTGATAGGCGCGCGCCTCGTCCAGAGGGCTCAGGTCCTGCCTCTGCAGGTTCTCGATCAGCTGCAGCACCCGGACCCGGGAGGACTCCTCCCCCCTCACCACGACGGGAAGCGTGGCGAGCCCCGCCTGCTCGGCAGCCGCCCTGCGGCGCGCCCCCGATATTATTATGTAACGCTGCCGGCCGTCGGGAGTGGTGCCTTCCTCGCGCACGACCAGCGGCTGCAGGATGCCGAACTCCCGCACGCTCTCCGCGAGCTCCCGCAGCCTCGCCCCCCCGTCGTTGTAGCCCCAGTCGCGGCGCGGCTGGTCGGGGTCGGCGACCACCTGCTCTATCGGCACCTCTATCGCACCCTGCAGACGGCGCTCGGCCGCGCCCGCAACGGCCCGTAGGCTCGACCTCGGCTGCGGGGGCCGTATGACCGCTACCTCCGACTCACGCGCCCGCGGCACTCAGCACCCCCCCGTACGAACCCTCCGCCGCCAGCTTCACCCGCCTGGCGAGCGCGCGGTACGCCGCCATCGCCTTCGCCCCCGGCTCGGTCCGGGCAAGCGGCAGGTGCCTGTTCAGTGCCCGCTTTATGGCCGCCGAGTGGGGCACGGCCTCCGCGACGAGCTCGCCGTACGCGCTCCTCAGCGCCTCCAGCCCGCCTCGGTCCGGCCGGTCCCTGTGCACCGCGTTCGGCACGATGGCCAGCCGGCGCGCGCAGACCATCTCGTCCACCTCCAGCTCATCCATCGCCATCATCGTGTCGAGCAGCGCGTCGATGTCCTGCTGCGTCGACGCCGTGGGCAGGATCGCCCAACCCGCGGCGAGCACGGCGCTCGACAGCGCGAACCCGAGCGCTGGTGGGGTGTCCAGGAGCAGCACGTCGTACCCCTCCAGGGGCGCAAGCACCCTCCGCAAGCGAAGGAAGCCCGAGGGCGAGTCGCTCAGCGCCAGAGCCGCGGCCTCTATGGAGCGGTCGCCCGGCAACAGGTCTATCCCGGCGGCGGTGCCCTGGATCAGGTCGGCGGCCGGCTGCCCCGGCGCGGATATACACGTGCCGACCCCGCACTCCACCGTCCTGTCGGTGAGGAGTCGCGTGAGCGAGGCCTGAGGATCGAGGTCGACCACCAGCACCCGCATGCCCAGCTCGGCGAGGGCTCCGCCCAGGTTGAGGGCCGTCGTCGACTTCCCCGAGCCACCCTTCCGGTTCACTATCGCGACGATCCGCTCCCTGTTCACGGCGTTCCTCGATTCGGAGCCGAGGGCATGCGGCTCGCCAGGTACGCGAGCAGCCCGTCCCTCGGCACCCGGAGTATGCGTCCGTCCCGAATGTGGGGCATCTGCCCCGCGCTGATCCGCCGGCGAACGGAGTTCTCGTGCACCCCCAAGAGCTCGGCCACCTGGGGGATGGTGAGGAAACACGGATACGCCGAGAGATCCGGCAATGGGTCCGCCGTGGGTTTCACGATACCGTCCTCCCCGGTAGATGAGGTCACCAGTGGTGCCTGCTGATAGGCTAAGGTGATCCGTTGCCGGTGACACCGTTCTATAAACCTCTGTTTACCGTGCGGCCCGGGGCCGGCGGGGGCGCCGGTGGCAACCGGACCGGTCATGGACTAACCTCGTGCCATAGCCTCACAGCCCCGCGCTTGTCGAAGGCTTGTAACAGCCCCCACGGACGGCAGAATCGATGAGGCGGACTTAGCAAGCGATGTCGAGAGACGGGCGGAATCGCGCCGATACCGGCCCCGGGCGCGACCCCTACAGGTTCGATCCCACTCGGTGGCTGGACAGGGCGGCCCGGTACGCGGAGGAGGCTCACCGCCTGCCTCCGACAGAGCCCGCGGACCCCGCCCCCCGGACGCAACAGGAGTCCCCGCAGCCCCTGGAGGCGGTGCGCACACGCCTTCGGCCCGAGCTGTTTCGGCGCTTCGCCGACGCCGGCGAGTTCGCGGAGACTCTGAGGCGCACCACCCCGCTGTTCGAGGTGACGGCGTCGCTCATATCTCCGTATCTGCTCGGGCTGTACGAGCACAGGGCCGGATCGCGCCGGACGGAGCTGGAGGAGGATGCGGTCACCTCGCGCCTCACCGAGGTGGTCACGTCGCTCTTCAGCGCGACCGGGAGCGCCCAGGACGGCTTCGACCCGTGGCAGGGCCTCGCCGAGTGGCTGCTGACCCACCTGACGGCGTGGGCCGTGGACGCCATGGAGGAGGACCTGGGAGCGGAGCGCGTCCGCTCGATGACCGTCGACGAGATAAACGGCAACATCGGCAAGTACCTGACCGAGCGGGACTCCGATTCCTGGCGCGACCGGTACAGCCATCTGCTCGTGCTGTACGCGCAGGAGCTCTCCCGCATGGTCGTGGAGATCCTCGACCTGCCGAACGCCACGGTCGATCGGCTGGAGCAGCTGGCGGGCCTGAGGCCGCTCGAGCCGGACGCGGGGGCCAAGACGCGCGGGGCGAGCGTGTACCGGGACACGTTGTCCCCGCTCGCCCCGGACGGCTACCTGACGGTAATGAGCGCGGCGCACTACCAAGCACTGCGCGAGGCCCTGTACAAGAACACCTTCCAGCGAGTGGAGGGCGTCCTGTGGCCGACGGCCTACATCCAGAAGGGAAAAGCGCTGGGCACCGCCCAGCTGCGGCCTCCTCAAGCCGACAGGGAGACCCTCATGCCTCCGGAGGAGGTGGAGATGTGGGCGAAGCTGATGTGGCAGCAGCGCGAGGAGCTGTCCGACCTGGACGCGGACGCGCTCGACGCCCTGAGCGCGATCTGGCTGTACCAGGCCCGCACGTCGCAGGACCGGGCGGTGGCGGACGTCGACGGGCTCCTGGCCATGCGGGGCCTGAAGGCCAGGAGCAAGGGACACGGACGGCGCAGCGGATACGAGCCCGAGCAGAGGGCGGAGGTGCTGCGGGCGCTCTCCCACATTCAGAACCTGTGGATCAACATGGCCGAGGTAGAGGTCTACGAGGAGGATGCGAGGGGCAGGCGCCGGAAGCGTACCAAGCATCTGATACAGAGCCGCCCGTTCGTGATCACCGACAGGATGGGGCAGCAGCGGCTCGACGGCTACCTGGACGTCAAGAAGTTCGTGTTCAGGCCCGGGGAGGTGTTCGCCGAGTTCCTTATGGGTCCCGGTCGCCAGACCGCGCTGCTGTCCGCGAAAGCCCTGGGCTACGACCCTTACCGCCAGAAGTGGGAGAAGCGCCTCGCCCGCTACCTGAGCTGGCAATGGCGCGCGAAGGCTCGCCACGGCGAGCTGGTGAGGCCCTACCGGGTGGCGACGCTGCTGGAGGCAGTGGGCGAGGAGGTGAACAGGCGCAAGCCGTCGCGCACGATGCGGAGACTCGAGGACGCCCTCGACCAGCTGAGGGAGGACGGGGTGATCGCGCAGTGGCAGTACGATCGCTGGGACTACGCGGAAACGGACAAGCGCGGCTGGGCGGATGTGTGGCTGCAGGCCACCGTGCTCGTCGAACCCCCGGACGTCGTGAAGGATCAGTACCAGTCCATCGAGCGGCCCTCTCCCACCCAAGCGCGGCCCGCGCTGCCCGAGAGCCTCGGCGAGCGGCTCAAGCGCCGGCGCAAGGAGCTCGGGGTCTCGCAGATGGTCGCGGCCGAGGACCTCGGCATCTCCCAGGGGTACCTCAGCCAGCTGGAGCGGGGCAAAGTGGAGGAGTCGAGGCTGTCCAATCAGCTGCGCAAGCGGCTGCGGGGGTGGCTCGGGGAAGGCGACGAGCGAGCCCCGGTCAGTAATAACGGCACCCCCGAGCAATAATCGGGTGGGTTATCGTGCCCCAACGGACGCCGCGCCGGCCCCGCCGGTCTTACCAGCTGTCCCCGGGATCTCATCCTCCCCCCGCTACTCGTTCAACCTCGCCGGGGCGCCCGAGCCGGCGCCACCGGTGCACCGGCCCAGCGAGGATCCGAGCTTCATACCCCCAAATCGGGAAGGGCGCGCGGGCTCCGGAAGCAGCTCCCGCGGCGGGCGGGTGCGGCGCTAATTCCTTGGGGGGTTATGACGGCCCAAAGCCCGAGCTGGGAGGACTATCCCGCCCTCAGGTGAGGGTGATCGCGTCCCCATAGGGGGGTAATGCTGCCCCAAACGGAAAATCGTAGGATCCGTTGGGCCGCTTGTCTCCGGACTCTCAAGGGCCTAGGCACGGATATTACCGGCTAAACAGATTAAAGAGTTAAACCGGTCATTTGTGGGAGGTCGTAGCGAACGGGTCCGGATAACATGTAGCCGGTCGCATCCTCTGCGAGCGGCCGCAGGGGTAGACGTACCAAGCCAGAGGCACGGATAAGGGGGCTCACAAGAGAAACAGGATCAGCTGAGGCGTCAGAAGCGGCCGACACCAAACCTGGGGCACTAAAAGCCAGGAGCCCCCGAAGTCCGAATGCTTGGCGGCGAAAGACTTCAGGGCGCTCCGCAGGGTTTTGTGCCTCTTTCGAAGGAGGCATCCTGACTGTGACCATCCTACAGCAAGTCGCATCCGAATGCAACACGCAGCCGCCACCCAGGCCGTGCAGCCCTTACCTGGCGGACGAGCCGCCCATCGCGTTGTACCCCTCGCTCGCCGAAGCGTTCGGCTCGAGCGATCGCGCCCTGTTCCTGCAGCAGCTGAACTATTGGCTCGCGCGCTCCCGGCACCACCACGACGGACGCCCCTGGGTGTACAACACGCTCGAGGGCTGGCAGAGGCAGCTCCCCTGGCTGTCCATCTCCACCATCCAGCGCATCATACGGTTCTTCCGAGAGCAAGGCATCGTGCTCACCGCCAACTACAACCGGAGGAGGACGGACAGCACGCTTTGGTACTCGATAGACTCCGAGGCCCTGGAGCGCTACCTAGGGGACTCAGCATCGCCCGCTCGGGCTCGGTGCCGGCAGGTCAAGCCGACCGGCGCCGGCGGTCAGATCGACCGGGCGGGGGTGGTCAATCTGACCGCGCCCATGGACCAGAGAGGTACCCCAGAGAACACCGGAGAGACCCGTCGAAGCACGGAGTCAAGCTCTGCGCACGCGCGCACGGGCGAGCTCGAGGGTTCGACGGGTCCCGGTCCTGAGCTGGGGCACGGGGAAGGGAGCCCCGAGTGCCGGCAGGCCGTCACCGCGAAGACCCGCGAGAAGGGTCCGGACGGCACGCCTGCACCCGCACACCCGGGTGGGGACAACGGCCCGTTATCCCCGGAAAGGCCGTCACGCCACACTGCCGAGCCGGCGAGGCCACGAGAGCGCTCCGGAGCCACTCCCACGGCCCCGAACCCTAAGACGGGAGGCTCGACGGGACACGGCACGCTCAAGGACCGCGCATGCGCATCCAGAGGCGCCCGCGTCCGACCCTCCCCGCCGGAGGAGGCGGGGGACGGAGGCTTGGAGAGCTCTGAGTGGCGCCGCGACAGCACCAGCAGGCCGGAGGTGGACGAGCTGGGCTGTGAGCGGAGGGAGGAGCTCGCGAGGGTGCTGTACGCCGCACGGGACTTCTACCGCGAGCTCGGCGACCCCCATCCCGAGAGGTCGGCCGTCGCGCTCGGCAACCTGTTCCTGAGGTGCGGCTGGGGGTACGAGAGGTTCTACGACCTGATGCTGTTGACGCGTCAGGAGCTCAGGATAGCCCAGGGGCAGCAGCGGCCCGGAGAGGTGATCCGGAACAAGGGGGCGTACTACTACGCGAGTGTGAGGCACAACCTGAGCCGGATGGAGGACTACCGGAGCCCGTCGGAGGACGCCTCGCGGGACGAGTCGTCCGCTCGAGGGCGCTTCGAGCGCTCGCGCGGCAGTGCTCCAGCGGGCTCGGCGGAGGCGAGGCGCGCAAGCTGAGGGGACGCAGCTTGCGGGAGGAGGCCTTCGGGCACCGTCGGATCGGCTCTCGGCGCCCGGCACCGGATCGGGTACGACTGCCGAGGCATCGAAGGAGGGAAGCACAGGTACGGCAACCACTTCGGCACCACCCCGGCGGCTGCCCGACCACTTCATGCTCCCGGATCGGGAGCACCCGGCGAGGGAGATGCCGGTGTTCGACTGTGTGGGGGCGATAGCGGCCAGGGCCCAGAGGATCAGGCTGGGGGAGCTGGTGATAGGCGTGCCGTATCACACCCCCGCACCTCTCGCCAAGATGTGCGCGACGCTCGAATCGTGGGGCTAGGGGCCGCCTAGGGCGAAGAGGAGTTCAGGGCGTACGGCTGGACGTTTCCGAGAGTGGCGGTACAGACGGTGGACCGGATGCTGAAAGGTATGCTGAGGGTGCGCCCCGCGAGCTTCTCGGGAAGAGTGTATCGGGTGGAGGGGGCGTACAACGACCCGATGCCGGTGCAGAAGCCCCGGCCGCCGATAATGATCGTAAGGGGAGCGGCGAGAGGGTGACGTTGAGGTTGGTGGCCCGGTACGCCGACTACTCGAACGTGGGCGGGGACGTGGAGACGGTGCGGCACGAGTTCGAGGTGCTGAAGCGTCACTGCGAGCGGGTGGGGTGGGACCCCGAGGAGATCACCTTTTCGAACGACGTGGGCATCCTGATCGGGCGCGAGCGGGAGGCGCTGGGCAGGAGGGTGGAGAGGGTCGAGCCGGCGTGGGGGAGCTGACCGCCCCTCTCGGGTCTGCGGCTGATGTACCGGGGAGCAGGCTTCCGGACGCAACCTCTCGGGCCGCGCCGTGCGACAGGCGAACGGCCCCGGTCGCGACAGCGCTGGACGCTCCTAATATCCGCCGGGCTGCTCCCCGGGCGACCTGAGCTTCGCGCCGAGGCCGAGAAAGAGCGCGAGGCCCTCGTCCAGCGCGTCGATCTCGCTCTCAGAGACCACGCCGAAGACACGGCGGACGCGCCACTTGTCCACGGAGCGCAGATGGTCTATGAGCGCGTAGGACGTCTTGGCCAGCCCGCTGCGGCCGGGCTGGAGCCTGGGGTAGAGCGTCCCTTCGCCGGGCGTCCCGGTCACGGGCACGACGGCGATCACCTAGGGATCGCTGACGACGATACAAGGGCGGACGCCCCGCTGCTCGTGGCCGACGGTGGGGTCGAGCGCCAGGAGCACGACCGTGCCGCGCTCGAGCCTCACCGCCCGCTCTCGGTCCACCCCTCGCCGGGCACCCAGCGGACTTCCTTCCCCGCCTGGAGGTCGACCAGCCCCTCGGCGTCCTCACACCTAGCCATAGCCTTGTCCACACATACTGGTAGTAGCGGTGGCGAGCATGTATGATGCGCTGACCCGCGATGATCAAGAAGAAACGCCAGCGTATAGAACCTACCGATGATTGGCAGCAGCTCGATCTGCTGATCGGCTTCCCCGAGCAGCGCATCTACGAGTTGTGCCGCCCTGTCGTGCTCTTCGGTCGTAGCGTCGCGGAGCGAGCTAGGCAGACGGCTACTCCCCAGCGCACACTGTACAGGCAAGTGGACCGCTTCGAACGCGAGGGCATGCGCAGCCTCTTCGCGCCCGAGAAGGTCGAGAAGCACCGTAGGCTACCCGAGAGGATACGTAGAGCGGTCCTCGAGCTCAAGGTCGAGCACCCCGACTTCCGCCCGCACGAGATCAAGACCATCTGTTGGGTGCGGTTCGGCCACTCCCTCAGCCACCACACGGTGCAGCGCATCTTAGCCGAGGGTCCGGTGCCCGAGCGCAAGCGGCGGCGCTTCGAGCCCTACCACCGCATCCCAGACGTGTACGACCGCAGGCACGCCCTGGTCACGCTCCACGCGGAGGGTTCGTCCGGGCTCGCCCAGGGACTACCGAAGAGAAAGCACCCCACCCGCGAGCTGCCCGACCTCCGCGCCAGGCCCCCGAGAAGGCGCGTGCCCTGGGAGAGGCGCGCGCGCACGTGGCTAAGGGAT
>CADDYR010000162.1 GCA_902810765.1 Chloroflexota bacterium | reverse complement strand
CTCCATGCCTACCCGTCTCCTCCCCCGCATATGGAGGAGGTAGGTCCATGGATTACAGCAGTGTTCCGGACTCGTGGTCCCGATCGAGCAGTGGTAACTCTCCATCGTAGTAGTAGGCCGCCTCGTCGACCGCTACCTGGCTCTTGTGGGTCAGCCTCAGCGGGGAGGGTACCTTCTGGATGACACCCTTGTCCGCCAGCCACTCGTACACGTTGGACAGCGTATCGCCCTGCACCTGCTTCTTGAAGTAGTGGTCCAGCTCGGTGGTGGTGCGTATCCCTCCTTCCTGGCTCAGGTACTCCAGTATCGGGCCGAACAGATCGTACAGCTTGTCGTCCAGGTACCCGTTGATGAGGTCCAGGGTCTGCTGAATGGCGGCCTCGTCCTTCCGCTCGTGGATCAGGTCGGCGTACACCTTCCTGAAGAACTCGGGGTTGAGCTTGAGGGCGTGCGGCACGACCTCGCGGCTGGTCAGCTCGCCGTTGATCAGCACCTCGATCTCGGCGAGGTTCCTGACCGTGTACATTATCCACAGGAAGCTGTACGCCACATCCCTGCGCGTCAGCAGCCACTTCTCCGCCTTCGCCAGCGTGTACAGCGCACTGCTCCCCGCGCTCATGAGCCTCATCTGCCGGTCGTAGGAGCCGATCTGTCGCACGTTCTCGTAGTACGCTCGGATCGAGTCGTCGGTGGTGTACAGGAGCGTGCTCAGCGCGAAGGCGGAGTGCATGAAGGAGCCCTGCAGCGTGCCCTCGATGGCCTGCTTGAACTTGCTGCGCGGGGTCATGTAGGCGTGGATGTTGACTCCGTTCTCCACCAGGTAGAAGTCCTTGCTGACCTTCTCCTCCCTGCCGACGAGCATGATGTCTATGTCGGACTTCCGCCAGACGGTGTCGTGGGCGAGGCTGCCGAACAGGATGGCGGCGATGACGTACCGGTCCTGCTTGACCTTGCCTATGAACGAGTCCAGCGCCTCGTTGAAGAGCGTTACCGTCTCCGCGAACTCCTCGTTGCGCGAGGGGCGCTTCTCCTTCAAAGTATCTCGTACCATGTCCAGCATCCTTTCCCGCAGCTTCTCCCGGGCGCAGAACAGGCGTTTCTTGACGGTCGCCACGGGCACCTCGAGGAACGCGGCGATCTCTTTCTGCGAGTAATCACCGACGTAGAAGAGGATCGTGACCATGCGCTCGTGCTCCGGCAGGTCCCGTATAGCTGCCAGCACCCGTGCACGCTCCTCCTTGCGCTCGTACTCGGTCTCCGGCAACGACTCGTCCGCCGGCATCTCCGGCATCAGCTCCAGCGCGACGGTGTCGAGGCGCTTGCCGCGAGTCAGCCGGTTGCACTGCGTCAACACTATCCGCTTGAACCATCCGGGGAAGGCTTCGGGCTTGCGCAGCTGGTCCAGATTACGCCAGGCAGTGATGAACGCTTCCTGCGTGGCGTCCTCGGCCAGATGAAAGTCGCCCAGCACCGAGTACGCGCAGGCGAAGCCCAGGTCCTGGAAGCGGTACACGATCTCGGCGAACGCCCGGCCCTTCTCCGCCCTGGCGGCACGCGCGGCGGTAGCCCTGCTTACCAGCAGGCCGATCTCTTCCAAAGGTGAGGCTCCCCCTCGCCGCTTGCAGACTGCTCCACTAATAGGAGCCAACTCAGTACGAAAAGGATACCCGATGCTGGGTGCGCTTACGCGCTCCGGGCGAGAAGAGCCCTGCCTTCCCCGATCCGCAACGGCGACTCATACCAAACCCGGATGAGGGGTTGAATATGTCATTCCGAGGCCGCAGGCCGAAGAATCTGTCCGGGAGGCTTTGCGGCGTTCCCATTGCAGATCCTTCGCCTTCGGCTCAGGATGACAAGGGTAAGTGGCATCGGGATGACGAGGGGAGGGTGGTCAGAATGGCACGGGGCGGGTACAATCGGGATGACGGGGGTGGATGGCTCAGAGTGGCGGGATGGGTGGCTCCTGATGGCGTCGGGCAAGCGCACAGCCCGCATCGGTATCACACCACGTCCCGTTGCTTACCGATGTCTCCGCGAGACGGCAGGACGCGGGCTTCGGGATCACCCCACGTGAGGGCGCGCCGATGTCGAAGATCCTTCTTTCGGAACGTTTCGTACACAGCCTAGACGGTCAGCGCCGCTTCGAGGAACAGGCGGTTCACATCCGAGAGGTCGGAGAACCCCCGGGAGAGCGCGCGCTCCGGAGCCACGAGCTCCGCGCCCAGCTCGTACCCGTCGGGGTCCGTCGCACCCGGCCGGTGCTCCACCGCCTCCGAGCGGTACACCACCTGCACAAAGTCGGGGTAGGGCCAGAGGTATTCCGGCCGCCTTGGGGCGAGGTGGTGGAGCACGATGAACCCGAGCCGGCGTCCCACACGGACGCTCCAGCCAGTCTCCTCGAGCACCTCACGTCGGAGCGTGTCCTCGAGCGACTCTCCGGCCTCGCGCCGGCCTCCCGGCAGGACGTGGTAGCCATCGAGGTTGTGCGCGAGCAGCACGAGGCCGTCCCTGAGCACGACCGAGCGCACGGAGGTCACCCAGTCGAGCGGTGGCGCCTCGGGCGTGAGGTATCCGCGCACGCGCAGAGGGATCGTGCCTCCTCCCCAGACCGAGGTCTCCTCCGTCGAGTGGGGATGTCGCGTGAGGAAGCCGTCGAGCTTGGAGCCCAGGACACCACTCCTTTCGCGGAACGGGCGGGGGGAAGGGCCGCCGAGTCGGGCGGCCGGTGGGCCCGGCAGGATTCGAACCTGCGACCTTGAGGTTATGAGCCCCCTGCTCTAACCGCTGAGCTACGGGCCCGGGCACAGGATTATACCAGAAAGCCGCCCCGCTGCGAGCCGCCCGCGGAGCTACGAATCCGCGGGAAGGGGTATGGTCACGGTGACGCGCGTGCCCTGGCCCGGTGCAGTGCGCAGGGTGAGGGTGCCGCCCAGCAGGTTTGCGCGCTCCTGCATGCCCATCACGCCCATCCGACCCTTGCCCGCTAGGTCGGAGATCACGGGCGGCGACTCGAACCCGATGCCGTTGTCGGAGATGGTGAGCCGGCACCAGGCGTCGCCGAAGTGCATCTCGACCGCGGCTCCTGTGGCCTGGGCGTGCTTCGCGGCGTTGTTCAGCGCCTCCTGAGCGATCCTGAAGCAGGCGAGCTCCACCTCGGGCGGCAGCCTCCGCTCGTCGCCCGAGACCTTCAGCCGGGTGGTGATGTGGTTGCGGTTCGCGTTCTCCGAGACGAGCCACTCGAGGGCCGGCACGAGCCCGAGGTCATCCAGCAGCGAGGGCCTGAGGTCGCGGCTGAAGCGGCGCACGCTCGCGAGCGTCTGGTCGGTGAGCTTCTTCAGGTCGTGCAGCTTGCCCTGCGCCTCGTCCGGGTTCTGCTCAAGCACGTGGTGGAGCGCCTCGATGTGCCGGGAGAGCGCGATGAGCGCCTGGGCGGTGTCGTCGTGCAGGTCGCGGGCGATCCTGCGGCGCTCGTCCTCCTGCGCGGCGATCACGGTCGCGGCGTAGCCGGTGAGCTGTTCCTGGCGCTTCTGGGAGCGGCGCAGCTGTCGCTGTCGCTGGGCGATCTCGCGCTCCATCCGCTTCTTCTCGCTCACGTCGCGCGCGATCCCCTGCTCCCCAACGAGCCTGCCGTTCTCGAACACGGGCGTGCTGTTGATCTCGAGGAAGCGGGAGCTGCCGTCCTTGCGGATGATCTCTACCTCGCACCTGCCCTGCAGCTCCTGCGTCTGGTCGGGGCTGAGCAGGTAGTTCGGGGAGAGGCGCCTGGACGTGGGGGAGAGCAAGTCGGAGAACTTCTGTCCGATCAGCTCCTCCGGATCGTAGCCCAGCACACGCTTCGCGCTGCTGCTCAGGAACGAGATCCGGCCGTCGGGCTCGAGCAGGAATATCAGGTCGCTCGCGTTCTCCGTGAGCAGGCGGTACTTTGCCTCGGACTTCCTGAGCTCCTGCAGCAGCGTGTGGTTCTCGATCGCCAGCGCCGCCTGCTGGACGAACATCTCGAGCACCTGGATCTGCTCGAGCGTCGGGAGCTTGCGCTCGACCGGGTCGTCCACGTACAGGATGCCGATGAGCTGTCCCTCGCGGTTGTGCAGCGGCACGGCGAGGGAGTCGAGGCTGTGCCACTCGTCCTCCGCGCGCTCCGAGTCGTCTATGTCGGGCACGAAGGCCCAGTCCTCCCCGGAGTAGGGCGTGTCGTAGTGCGGGATGAAGTAGCTGTTGGAGATGCGGTACTTCGGCTGCATCACCTGGCTGTAGAACTCGGCCGGCCGCGTGAACCGCCTGATCTCCTCCTGCTGCTCGGGCGTGAAGCCGGCGAACACGGTGGGCACCATGAGCCCCGTCTCGGGGTCCAGCAGGCTGAGCTCGACCATCCGAAATCCGAGCGAGGTGCGGATGGCGGAGCAGATGGCGTCCAGCACCTGCTCGAGGGGAGCGCTCGCGCGGAAGCTCGCGCTGACCTTGATAAGCTCCGAGAGCTGGTTCATCTTCTGGCCGAGCTGCTCCCGCTCGGACGCGCTCTCGGAGCGATTCTGGGCCCGGAGGATCGCCGCGCCCACGTGCTGGCCGATGCTCTGCATCACGCCCACGTCGGTCCGTGTGAACTTGCCCCGCTCGCGCGACAGCAGGCTCATCACGCCGACCGCTCTTCCGTCCGCCAGGAGCGGTATCGCCGCGCAGCTGCCCGCTCCGTGCGAGTGGCCGTCGCCGTCGGCCGAGAGGTCGTTCACGACCACCGGCTTGCCGGTGCGCAGCGCCCGGTCCGCCAGCTCGTCGGTGGCCTCGGGGCGGATGTGGTCTCCCAATGACTCCTCGCTCGTTCCCGTGCTCGCGGCCAGCACGAGCCTGTCCGCGTGCTGGTCCCATAGGGAGATGTTCGCGGCGTCCACCTCCGTTACAGTCAAGCCCCAGCGGAGGGCGTGCTGCAGGATGGCGTCGAGGTCGAGCTCGTTGTCTATCGCGGCGGTGATCGAGTTGAGCGTGTAGATCCGGCTCGTAGAGCCACCGGGGGGCTCGCCGTTCGGCGCCGGGGTATTCTTCGCTCTGGTGAACGAGAACCTGCGCTGCATACTCTAGCCGTCCAGGTCTATGATGCCCGCCTTCAGTGCGTGCAGCACCGCCTCCGTCCTGGAGGCGACGCCGAACTTGCTGAATATGCTGCTCAGATGGACCTGTACGGTGCGCGAGCTCAGGTGGAGCTCCTCGGCGATGATCTTGTTGCTCATGCCCTTCGCGGCCATCCTGAGCACCTGCAGCTCGCGCTCGGTGAGGGCACCGGAGCCCCCGTGCTGCGCCTGATGCGGGGCGGTGAACCTGCTGAGCACCTTGCGGGCGATGGAGGGAGCGAGCACCGACTCCCCGCTCGCCACCGCCCTCACCGCGCTCACCACGTCGTCGCTGTGCGCGTCCTTGAGGATGTAGCCCGCCGCTCCCGCCTGGAGCAGCGCGAACACGTACTGGTCGTCGTCGTAGGCGCTGAGCACGAGCACGGCCACCTCCGGGTGCTCGCGCTTGATGATGCGCGTCGCCTCGATCCCGTTCAGCCTGGGCATGCTCACGTCCATCAGCACCAGGTCCGGCCGCAGCCGCTTGGTGAGGCTCACCGCCTCCTCGCCGTTCGCGGCCTCCCCGACGACGTTGATGCCCGCGCGCTCGAGGAGCTGGCGCGTGCCCTCGCGCACGAGCGTGTGGTCCTCGGCTATCAGGACGTTGACCGGCCTCTCGTCGGACTGCGTGGACGTCGTAGCCTGCCTCTCCAAATGCCGTCCCTCCCCTAACATAAGCGCAGTGCTATCATACCGCGAACCGGGGCGGAGTGCACGCTCACCAGGATCGGTCTCCCACCCCCCTCATGCTGAGCCCGCGGGCCGACCGATCTCCTCAGCAGCCCGAGGGCTGGTACGGCTCCTGAGCGAAGCATCTACTCGGTAACTGCAGATTCTTCGGCCTTCGGCCTCAGAATGACGGGGGGAGAGGGCTCAGAATGACAAGGCAGTGGGAGGCTTCGGAACGGCGCGGCGGAAGCTCGGTCGTCGGGAGCTACCGCCCACGTCCGGAGCTCACGCCGCCGTAGAAGAAAATCTCGCCCTCGTCGTTGAGCTTCCTCTGCGCCTCCATGACGAGGGTTCGGGAATCCAGGCGCTCCAGACGGCACCTCTCCCCCGCTCCGGATGGCGTGTAGAACACCTGGCTCGCGCAGACGCTCGCGTACAGCGACCGTCCGTCGGGAGACGGCTGCAGGTGCGAGTATCTGGCCACCTCGTTGGCGCCTCCCACAGGCGTCTGGCTCGCCGTCGTCCGCCCGGTCCGGAGGTCCACGGCCGCGAGGCCGAGGCCAACGTGGAGCTCGGCAGCTCTCGCGTTGCCCTCGCCCCTGGGATCTCGCCTGTTCCTCGGGACCGCCACGTACCTGACCTCGTAGCCGGTCACGTACAGCATCCTGCCGTCCGGCGAGAAGGTGGCCTGCCGCACTACCCCTCCCGACGGTCCCCCGAGATGAGTGAGCTCCCCGTGCCGCCCGAACGGCGACTGCTGTCTATACCGGATGTCGAACCGCAGGGTTCGCTCCGGCCCGAGCGTGTGCGCGTTGAGCAGGACGACACCATCGCTGTCCGCGCGCACCATGGCTATGGTTGTACCGTCGGGGGACAGCGCCACGCCCGGCGTCAATTGCTCGAACACGGGCAGGCCGCGGAACCGGCGCCCGGTGTGCCAGCTTCCGGCGAGCACGCCCCTCAGCTCCGCCTGCGCAATCCGGCGGCCCGACGCGAGGTCGTACTCCTCTATCACGGGCACCGTGGGACCAGCGTCGCTGAAGTCGCCGCTGCCCTCCGACACCAGGTAGAGACGCGTGGTCGCCCGATTCACGAGCACGGCCGTGCCCGTCGTGACCCGGATGGTGGGGACGGTGGCCAGCGTCCTGCCTGTCAACGCATCTACGACATACCAGGTGGATCTGTCGGCGCTCACGCTCGAGTCGTCCCTCATGAACACCAGCCTTGAGCCGTCCGGGCTCAGAAATGCGGGGGCGTAGGGATCATTGGGAGCGGGCAATCGCAAGCCTGCGAGCATCCTTCCGGTGGAGGCGTCCACGGTGCGCGCGTGGTCGGTGTCCTCGAATATCTGCACGATCGCTCTGCCGTCGGACGACACGTACGATCCTGCTCCCGGCACGAGGGGCACCACCTTCCGGCTCGTGTCGCGCGCGAGGGTCGAGGGATCCACGGGTACGAGGATGGTGCCGGGACTGGCCGCGACGTCCTCGGTGACGTACAGCCCCCTGAGAGGCCCCACGGGAGGCAGCACTCTGACGGCACGGGTGGGCACGACATGACGTACAGCAGGGGTAGAATGGGCCAAGTAACTCGGGTGAGAATGCGGGTTGGCGAGCTGCGTGAGCGTGACAACAGCTATGGTCAGCACGAACACCGTGCCTGTTACCAAGATCGCCGTGAGGAGCTTTCCCTGTCTATTAGGGGCGATTACCCCTCTGCGACCGCTGTCGGTACTCCGCGAGAGTGTTGTAACCCACGCGGAGTTGCGGACAGCAGACATAATCTGATGCCAAGGCCACTGTCGGGCTCTTGCTCCAACATGGCTTCGACCAGCGTGCTCAAGTAGTACCTGTTCTGTGGCTTCCACAGGATACTGCGCCCCGCGAATGCTCAGAGCATCCAGATCAGCTACGAGGCGAAACACGTCGGAGTCGGTGTCCTCGTCCAGTAGGTCGCCGTACTTCTCAAAAAGATATTGCTTATCCTTCACGGTATCGCTCCTTGAGGATCCGCAGAGTGTGAGTGAGACGTCGATGGACCGCCGATCTGCTACTGCCGATGACAGATGCTATCTCCTCAAGAGTTAGTCCCGACATGAAACGCAGAGTTATCAACTCCCGCTCTTCCGGGTCGAGATCCGCGATCAATGCCTTCAGTCGGGATAGGTCCGCAGCATAGACAACCGCGCCTTCAATATCCTCCTGGCTCCATGGTTGCAAGTGTTCGGGTATGATGTCCAACGATAGATCGGCTCTCATCTTACGGCGAGTGTCCACTGCAACATTGCGGGCAATGCGAAACAACCACGCGGAGAATGGAAGGCCCCGATCACGGTATCCAGCAATGCCATCCAGTGCCCGTAGGAACACCTGCTGCGTCAGGTCGGCGGCCTCGTCGCTGCTTGCTGTACGGACTCGCATGTACTGATAGACGCGATCTCCGTATAACCGGTACAGCGCGACGAACGCGGTAGGGTCCCGTTGCGCTGCTCGTATCAGAGCAGGCTCATCGAGCCCCGCCGCGATCCCAGAACCTGAGGGTAGTGCTGACTGGTTGTCCACGATAATCCCTCACTGTCTCACACCTCGCTCGTGAGCACAGCTTCGATGCATCGCGATGCCCGTATATCGCTTAGTATCCAGTATTTAGAAACGCATCACTTTGGGATATTTCCCATTCTGCCACTGCTTCGAGCGCCACGCCGAGTGAATATTCAACCTTACGGTGGACTCTGCGTACACCTTCTTCGTCGGGCAGCACGAGATCCTCGTCCATAAACGGGTGGGATCCGGCTCAGGTTGGTGCGGAGTGGAGTGAGTCGGTTAGGTAGACGTATATTCGGCAGAGGTAGTTATGTATTTGGACGAGCCCGCTATGGACGTCACGGCTGGCTCAACCGTGGGCCAGTCCGTATTAGGATGGAGCTGGAAAGGTTCCGCTCATGGCGGTTGGCATCAGTTTCGAATCGGAATTGGGAGGGGTAATCATATTGATATATGGCCTTCATTTTGGAGAAGACCTAGGTAAGTACCTGCCAGTGACAAGATGGGCGGTGTCATCCTGAGCGGAGCGAAGGATCCGTGCGCTGGGGGATGGAACCTTCGGACTTGCAGCCTCAGCATGACCTGTTGATTGTGCCATCGGTATCCTCGGGGTGAATCACTAAGATGCCATTGTGAGTTCTCGATGTAGCGGACCCCAGAATCTGGGTAAGCGAGAGGGCGACTTGAAGGTATAGACTGCGGCCATCAAGAGGCAGTATGCCTCGGCGTTCAAGGCGCGGTTGGTGCGCGAGATGCTACGCGAGGGGAAGGCGATCAGCTAGCCGGTCTCCGAGTACCGGGGCAGCCGAACGTGCTGCAGAAGCACGCATCTGGATCGGTTCTGAGGAGAGGATGAAGATGCATTTCGAACCTGCCGGGGACATCGAGAGCCAGATTACTCTCCTGTTCCAGCGCTTGTTCAAGCAGGCTGTTGAGCAGGGACGGGTGAGCTTGAAGATAGGGCG
>CADDYR010000161.1 GCA_902810765.1 Chloroflexota bacterium | reverse complement strand
TTCCACGGCAACGTCGAGGGGCGCGACATCACGCGAGGCACGGTGCACGTCGTCGTGACCGACGGGTTCACGGGAAACGTCGCGCTGAAGGCGATGGAGGGGGCCTCCGAGCTGATCCTAGGCATGATCCGCGAGGAGCTCACCTCGAGCCTGCGGAACAAGCTCGCGGCCCTCGCGCTCCGCCCCGCTTTCTCGCGCCTGCGCGCGAGGCTCGACCCCCGCGAGTTCGGCGGCGCCCCCCTGCTGGGAGTGAACGGCGTCGTGCTGATCGCCCACGGTCGCTCGGACGCCCGGGCGATCCGCAACGCCGTCCGCGTCGCCGGCGAGGCGGCCGGCCAGGACCTGGTGAGCGCGATCAACCGGGCGGGGAGCGTCGAGACGACGGGGGCTCAGGCGTAGTACCAGAGGGGGCAGTGCACGTTGAACGGCTTGGACCGCGTACCGGTGATCGGGGTAACGGCTTCCGGCTCGAGCAGCAACAGCGGGTCGCAGCGGGTCACCTGCTCGCGCACTTACCTCGACACGGTCGAGGCGGCGGGAGGTGCGCCCTTCTGCATCCCTCCAATGGGGGAGAGCACGCTCCGCGCGCTGTTCGAGGCTGCGGACGGGCTGCTGCTCCCGGGCGGCGGCGACGTCGCGCCCCACTACTACGGGGAGGAGCCGCTTCCGGAGCTGGGCTCGGTGGAGGACGACCGGGATGCAGCGGAGCTCCTGCTCGCGCGGTGGGCGCTCGAGGAGGGCAAGCCCACGCTCGCGATCTGCCGGGGCATACAGGTGCTCAACGTCGCCGCGGGCGGCACCCTCTACCAGGACCTGCCCACGCAGTACGGCGTCGAGCTGGACCACCTGGAGTCCACCCGCCGGAAGGCGAGGGCGCACATTGCGCACGGCCTGGACGTCGTCCCGAACACCAGGCTCGCCGAGGCCGTCGGACCGGGCCGGCACCCGGTCAACAGCCACCACCATCAGGCGATCAAGGACCTGGGGCGGGGGCTGCTCGTGACCGGGCGCAGCGAGGACGGCCTGATCGAGTCTGTCGAGTCCGAGTCCGCGCCGTGGGTGGTCGGGGTGCAGTGCCATCCGGAGGAGCTCTGGCAGGAGCACGAGTGGGCGCTCAGCCTCTTCAGGGCGTTCGTGCGCGAGGCCGCCTTCCGGCCCCGCGAGCCGAGGGTGATCGGCGCGCTCAGGCGTCCCGAGAGAGCGTGACCGCGACCCCCGAATCCAGGTGAACGCCCTCCATCCTCATCCAAACCGCCCCCGCCAGGCGCTGTACGGCAAGTAGTGCCCGGCTACGAGCGTGTCATACCAAGTCCGGGTGAAGGCTTGAGTATGTCATTCTGAGGCCCGGAAGGGCCGAAGGATCTGCCCGGCCCTTCCGGGCGGCCCCCTCACAGATCCTTCGCGCAGTTTATCGTCGAGCGAAGCGAAGGACTCAGGATGACAAAAGGGTAGAGGGCGCAGGATGACAAGGGTAGGTGGCTCAGGATGACAAAGGGGGCAGGTGGTTCAGGATGGCAAGGGACAGGTGGCTTGGGATAACGATGAGTGAGCGTCCGCCCACTCAAACGATATCACTTGACTACTCTCAGGAGAGTGCATCGCCACGCCCGTCATTCTGAGCCATCGCCGCGCCTGTCATTCTGAGCCGAAGGCGAAGAATCTGTCCCGTACCAACCGGAGCTCAAGTCCTCCCATCCGGGATTGCTCGACTCGATCAGCTCGATCTTCTTCGCCCTCAGCCAGCCCTTGATCTGCTTCTCCCTGGCTATCGCCGAGCGAACGTCCGGGGTCTGCTCGAAGTACACCAGGCGGTTCACGTTGTACTTGCTGGTGAACCCCGGTATCAGCTTGTGTTTGTGCTCAAAGACCCTCCGGACCAGGTCGTTCGTGATGCCTACATACAGCGTGCGCGAGTAGCCGCTCATGATATAGACGTAATAACTCATATCCCAGCCTCCTGTTCAGGTCCGTCGCAAGGGACTACAGCTTGTCACCCCGAGGACGTTACCTCCGCCACTCCGAGCCCGACGGCGTCCTACGGGCTGCCTTTCTGTGGACGCCCCCACCTGTCATACCAAGGCCGGGTAATGGGTCTGTCATTCTGAGGCCCGAAGGGCCGAAGAATCTGTCCTCAGACTCTGGGGCGGTCTCCTTAACAGATCCTTCGCGGAGTATATCCTCGAGCCCTTCGCCGCGCTCAGGATGAACTCCGCGAAGGACTCAGGATGACAAGCGTGGGTGATATCAGGATGACGACGCCTCATGGTGGACCCAAACAGTGGAAGGGTAAGTGTTCACCCGGAATCGGTATCACACGACCGGCTGCGGGCGATCAACCGACTCTGCGAAGCTGTAGCGCGACTTTCCGTTCCGCTTCGCCGCGTACATCGCGTGATCCGAAGCCCTCACCAGCGCTTCTCCCTGGCACTGTCCGGGGCGGCCCAGGGCGATCCCGACGCTCGCGGTGACGCGGATCGGCCTCCGGTCGAGCATGACCGGCTCGCCGATCCTCTCGATTACGCGCTCCGCAACCGCCCCTACCTCCGACCACCTACCGACGCTCTCCAACAGCACGGTGAACTCGTCACCCCCCAGGCGCGAGACGACCGCACGCCCTCCGCCGCCGGCGCCTCGCACGCACTCCTCGAGCCTGCGCGCCACCTCGACCAGCAGCCTGTCTCCCGCGTCGTGGCCGCGACTGTCGTTCACCGCCTTGAAGTCGTCGAGGTCCACGAACAGCACCGCCGTGAGCCCGAGCCCGCCCGGCGCGAGCGCGCGCTCCAGCCGATCCATGAAGACCGAGCGGTTGGGCAGGCCCGTGAGGGGGTCGTGGTTGGCCCTGCGCTCGAGCTCCCTCTCCAGCCCCTTGCGCTCGGTGATGTCCCGGTAGTTGACGACGATCCCGCGCACGCCGGAGTCGTCGAGCAGGTTCGTGCCGGTGGCCTCCACATCCCGCCAGGAGCCGTCGCAGCGCCTCATCCTCAGCTCGACCGTACGCGTGAGCCCGGGCTGCGAGACCACCTGCTCGAAAGCCGCCAGCACCCGGTCGAGGTCCTCGGGGTGCACGAGCTCGAAGGCCGTCCTGCCCTCCCTCTCCTCCGGAGAGTAGCCCAGCACGCGCTCGACCGCGGGGCTGATGTATCGGGTGGACCCGTCCGGCTCGAGGATCGCGATGATATCGGAGGCGTTCCGGACGAGCGAGCTGAACCGCTCCTGGCTGCGGTGCAGGTCCTCGAGCAGCTCGGCCTGCTCTATCGCCAGCGCGACCTGCTGCGCGAACACCTCGACGTCCGACCTGAGCTCGGCATCCGGCAGCTTGCCCGAGAGCGGACGGTCGAGGGATAGGTATCCCAGCACCTCCCCGTTGCTGCCGTGGATCGGGGCCACCAGCATGTGGTACGGGTCCCAGTCGTCGTGACCCGCAGCCGGAGGCAGGTTGGGCACCGACGAGGCGTCCTCAGGGTGTCTCCCAAGCACCTCGCGCACGTGCTCGGGAGGCACCAGATAGGTATCTCCCGACCTGTGCTCCTCGAGCAGGAGCTCGGACCACAGCTCCCGATCGGTCCGGCCGCCCACGAGCTCGCCACGGGTGTCCACGACCACCTCGAATCCGCCGTCGGGATGGCACAGGTTGACGGTGACGTCCTCGAAGGCGAGCCGTCGCGAGACGATGGTGACCAGGCGCTCGAGCGCGACGGTCAGGCGTCGCGGTCCGGACTCCTCGTTCGACGTCATGTTCTTAGCGGTCTGCGTCATTGCGACTTTACCGCCGACATTATATCACCTTGTTCTCCAGGCACCCGCCACACCCGCGCAAGCGAGAATCCCTTGCTCCTCCCGCGCCGGTCAGGGGCCCCGCTCAGGGACCGCGAGCTCGGCGAGAACGCCGAAGTGATCGCTCGCCCAGACGCCGCTCACCGGCACGTCGAAGATGCGCTCGCATCCGGAGATCTCGAGGGTAGGGCCTCCGTGCTCTCCGCACCGCACGAAGATGTAATCTATCCGCCTGAACGGCCAGTCCCAGTCGGCCACCAGCGGGTTGAGGGGAGTGAAGGTGTGGCCCGGCTCCTCCGGATGCGCGCTCTCCCAGGCATCGCGGTAGCACACGCTCGTGCCGCCCAGCGACTGTCGGCCCGTCCAGAAGCGTATGCTGGTCGCTGTGGGATCGGCGTTGAAGTCTCCGGCGAGCACGACGTGCATCGTGCGACCGCCCACGAGCTCCTCGACGAAGCGTGCTGTCGCCACGGCCTGCAGCTCGCGCTCGTACTCCAGATGTGGCTTCCAGCTTGGGCTGTGGGCTACGAACAGCAGCGGACCGATGGGGTCGGGCGCTCGTACCTCCGCGGCAAGCGTCCCGCAGGCGAAGTCGGCGGTGCGGGGAGTCAGGCGCAGATCCAGCTCTCGTACCTCGACGAAGGGCCAGCGGCTCGCAAGCGACAGACCTTGTCCTGCCTCCGGGTCGCCCCCTCGGTCCGGCTCTCGGGCCGTCTTGTGCGCGACGTGGAAATCCGGGCCAAGCAGGTCGGCCACCTGGTCGTACTCTTCGGTGACGATCGCCTCCTCGAACGCGACCACGTCGGGGCGTAGCTCGCGGAGGCCGTCCACGAGCGCCGCCCGGCGCCCGGCCCAATCACCGCGCCGCCCCCAGAGGTTCAACATCACGGCTCGAACGCTGCCAGCCGCAGCGGATGCCTTCTGATCAGTCATAGTCGGATACTCAACCAGTATAGCCCGTGTGCCCGCCCTGCGCGCGGCCACCGGGCGTGATGAGCCATCCTCACATCGGATACTATGGTAGGCACGAGCGCGGGCTCCCCGTGCTGGCCGCTCGGCAGGCTTCCTGTCGTGGTGGCTGCCGCGAGCACGCTGGTCGGCGTCTGTACGATCGAGTAGTCAGGAGGGTACTTTGGACACACAGCTGCTCACGAGGCTAGTCACGGCTCCGGGCATATCCGGCTACGAGCAGAGGATCCGGGACGTGGTGCGAGCGGAGCTGGAGGGGGTCGTGGACGAGGTCCGGACGGACGGGCTCGGAAACCTCCTCGGGATCAGGCGCGGCTCGGGTCCCAGGGTGATGCTGAGCGCTCACATGGACACGATAGGATTCCTCGTGAGCCACGTGGACGACGACGGCTTCATCCGTATATCGCCCGTAGGGGGCTTCGACCCCCGCACGCTCGTGAACCAGCGGGTGCTCGTGCAGGGCAGGCGCGATCTCGTCGGGCTCGTGGGGATGGCCACGAAGCCCGTGCACCTCACGACGCCGCAGGAGCGGGAGAAGGCGCCCAAGCTCGAGGACCTGTTCGTGGACGTGATGCTGCCCGCCGAGGAGGCGAAGCAGAACGTCTCGGTGGGAGACCCGGTGACGCTGCTGCGCGAGCCCGTCGAGACCGACCGCGCCTACAGCTCGCCGTATCAGGACGACCGGGTCGGGGTGTACGTGCTGCTCGAGGCGCTCAGAGGGGCGAGGGACCTTCGGGCCGAGGTCTGCGCGGTGGTGAGCGTACAGGAGGAGGTAGGGCTGCGCGGCGCCCGCGTGAGCGCGTTCGGCGTCGAGCCGGACCTGGGGATCGCGCTGGACGTGTCTCCCGCCGCAGACACCCCCGGCGGAGAGAACAGGCAGCAGCACGCGGTACTCGGCAAGGGGGTGGCCATCGGCCTGATGGACTCCTCCCACATCGCCGACCCGCGACTGGTCGCGCGACTGAAGGAGCGCGCCGAGCGGAACAGCATACAGTATCAGCTCCAGCTCACCAACCGGGGCGGCACGGACGCGGGCGGCATCCAGCTCTCCCGGGCGGGCGTGCCCGTCGTCACGCTCTGCGTCCCGACGAGGTACATCCACACATCGAACGAGCTGGTCGTCAAGTCGGACGTTGACGAGGCGGTGGCGCTGCTGGCGCGCTTCCTCGAATCGGCCCACGAGCTCAGTCTCGGCTGGTAGACGCGGCGGAGCGAGCTTGCGCCATCTGCTATTAATTGAGTGCGAGGAGGTCGGGCCCGACTTCCTCGCGGACGGTAGGGCAAACAGCAGGCACTGACAGGAGGCACCATGGACGACCGTGTCCCGATGAGCATCGAGTTCTGCACTTCCTGAGGGTATCTCCCTAGGGCCGTCAGTTTGGCGGAAACGGTGCTCAAGGAGTACAAGGACGTCATCGGCTCTCTGGAGCTGATCCCCTCGAGCGGAGGCGTGTTCGAGGTCACTCTGGACGGAGAGCTCGTCTTCTCGAAGAAGCGGGAGAACAGGTTCCCGGAGCCCGAGGAGATCACCTCGAGGGTCGAGGCGCGGCGCAACGGCGGCTGAGCCGGGCGCCATCACCAGGTATCCGGAGCGGGGAGGGCTGCCCTCCCCGCTTTCTCGTTGCCTCCCGTAGCTGCCCCCACCCTCGCCGGACGGGCTACTTCACCATCGTCGTGTACACGACGAGCTTGCGGTCGTACTCCTTCGCCTGAGGGTTCCAGTAGCCGTCGCACGTGATGAGGTTCAGGTTGGCGGTGTTGGACGGCCCGAAGATCCGGTACAGCGGCGCGTCGTCGTTGTAGTACACCGCCTTCTTCACGACCCTGAACCTGATGACCCGGCCGTTCGTGTCCACGATCGATACGATGTCGCCGATCCGGAGGTCGTGCAGCTTCCAGAACACAGCGGTGCAGCCCGCACACGCGGCATCCAGGTGTCCGGCGATCACCGCGTTCCCCTTCTCTCCCGGTACGTAGCCTCCGGACGACTTCTGGTACCAGGCCACGTCCTCCCACTTCTTCGGCACGTCCATCGCCCCGTCCGCGGTCTGCCCGACGTACTCTATGTGCGCGTCGATCTTGACGTCCGGGGTGTTCACGACGAACCTGGAGGGCATACCGAGAGCCTGCGCGGTCGGCGTGGAGGTCGGCCTCGGCGTCGGAGTTGGCGAGGGACGGCGCGTCGGGGTCGGCGAGGGCTTCTTCACGACCTTCGAGCCGTGCGCCGCCCTCTTTGGCGTCGGGTCCGAGGCCGGGGTAGGGGTGTTGGTAGCGGCGGCCCTGGTGGGCACGTTCGTGGCCGCGGCGGTCGGCGTGCTCGTTGGCGAGGTCGTGGGCGTGTCCGCGGGCGCCGCCCGCGCCACCTTCGTTGGAGGCTGCGTGCTCGCGGCCGGCGATGCCGACGCGCCACAGGCAGCCAGCAGCAGCGACAGGATCACGGTCGCGACGAGTGCGAGATACGATTTCTGCAAGTCTGTTCCTTCCCGAGGAGGTTCTGATATCGCTTAATATAACGCAGTCCGGCAACGGCCGGTTTCGTGCTCCGATACTCATAATATCGCATCGAGAGGTGAAGAAACGGTGAAGGACGGGAAAGCAGACGGGATCGGGCTCATCACCTTCCTCACGGACTTCGGGCTGGCCTGGGGGCCTGTCGGCATCTGCCACGCCGTCATGAGGCAGGTCGCGCCCCGGGCCGCGATCGTGGACCTCTCCCACGGCGTTCCCCCGTTCGACGTCCGGGCTGGCTCGTGGGTGCTCGCCTCCGCCGTCCCGTACACGCCGGTGTGCGTGCACGTCGCCGTGGTGGACCCGGGGGTGGGCACGTCGAGGCTCGCGGTCGCGCTCAGGGCGGAGCGGGACGACGTGCTGATCGGGCCGGACAACGGCCTGCTGCTCCCGGCCGCTGAGAAGCTCGGCGGGGTGGTGGCGGCGCGGGAGATCGCGAACCCGGCGGTGATGCGCCACCCGGTCTCCCACACCTTTCACGGGAGGGACATCTTCTCTCCCGCGGCGGCCCACGTCGCGAGCGGCTTCCCGTTCGAGGAGCTCGGCCCCGAGGTGGCGCCGGGCTCGCTCGTGCCCGCGCCCTGGCGCCCTCCCGAGTACTCGTCGGACCGGGCGGTCGGAGAGGCGGTCCTGCTCGACAACTTCGGCAACGTGCGCACGAACCTCGAGGCGAGCGGGTGGCCCCTGGAGCCCGGTCATCAGGTGACGGCGCGCACCGCGTCCGGGGAGACCGCTCTGCCGGTCGCGCGAACGTTCGGCGAGCAGCCCCGGGGGAGGGCGTTCGTGTACGAGGACTCCTCCGGGTACATCTGCATAGCGGTGAACCTGGGCAGCGCGGGCGAGGCGCTTGGGATCGCGCCCGGCGACGCGCTCGAGCTCCGGCGGGCGGGGTAGGGGCACGCGCTATACTTGCGCCGTGGAGGACGCTACCACGGCAACCAGAGCGCTTCGGGAGGAGAGGACGGCGAGCGCCCGATGGGCTGCGCCTGCCGGGGTCCTCGTGGTCGTCGTCACGCTGCTGTGCCTGACCTACCTGAGCGTACCGTCCGGGCTCCCCGAGCCCTGGGCGGGCGGGGACCGGCTGCCCCACCATTCGTTTCGCGTGGCCGCGATGTACCGCGAAGCCTACGGCCTGCCCCAGCTGCCGCTCGCTCCGGTCCCGTTCTTCGTGGCCCAGCTCGGGCTCACCATCCTCTCCTGGGTCTCGTACGCGGTCGCGGTGAGCCGGCTCCCGGCGAAGGCGGGCGCTCGGGGCTTCTGGGTGGTGACGGTCGGGCTGGCGGCGCTCGCCCTCCTGACACCGCCGCTGCTGTCCACCGATGTCTTCTACTACGGCATCACCGGTCAGATGGTGAGCCAGTACGGCATCAACCCATACGTGCGTCCCCCCGGACACCTCCAGGGCAGCCCGCTGCTGCCCTTCAACTACTGGACGGCATTCACCTCGCCGTACGGCCCCCTGTGGACGGGCGTATCGGCCGGGGTGGAGAGGCTCACAGGGCCCTCGCCGCTCGCCGTCTCGCTCGCCTTCAAGCTGCTCGGGGCTCTGTGCCTGCTCGCGAGCGCCGGGCTCGTGTGGCTCCTGTCCCAGAGGCTCTCGGGAGGGCGGCCGTGCCGTGCGGTCGCGCTCTTCGCCTGGAACCCGCTGGTGCTGCTGGAGACCGCGGGGAACGCGCACAACGACGCGCTCGTGACGGTGCTCGTGCTCGCCGCGCTCGCCCTGCTCGCGTGGAGGCGGGTGTTCCCCGGCCTCCTCGCCCTCGTCCTCTCGGCGCTCGTCAAGCTGACGTCACTCCCGCTCGCCGCCTTCCTCGCGGCCTCGGAGCTGGGGCACGGCAGCGCAGGGAGCCGGATACGGCGCGGGCTCGGCTGGGCGGCGGTCGCCCTCGCGATGTTCGTCGCGGCCTACGCTCCCTTCTGGGAGGGAGCGCGCACGCTGCGCGGGCTCGCGGGCCAGTCGTTCCGGACGGTCCAGGGTGTCGTCCCATCCGCCGTGTACACCCTCACGAGCCTGTTCGAGCCCTCGCTCGCGTTCCGGGCCGCTGCGCTGACCTCCTCGCTCGCCCTCGCCGCGCTCGGGCTC
>CADDYR010000160.1 GCA_902810765.1 Chloroflexota bacterium | reverse complement strand
GTTGTACACGATGTTGTAGAGGGGAGGCCGCACGCCGCCCGGCCGCTTGAGGACGCCGCGCACGTGGTAGAAGGATCCGATGGTGCCGTCCACCACCGCGAGCGCGGACGCCGCGGGCAGCAGCGTGCGCGCGACCCTCCGATCGGCCACCGCGCCGACACCGGCCGCGAAGAGGATCGGGGTGAGGATTATGGGCGTCCACTGGATCCTGTACTGGAAGTTGTTCTTGTAGTGAGAGTACCACGCCTCGAAGCCGCTGAAGACGGCCGAGAGCGCGGCCGCGAGCGCGAGCTGCTGCTGCAGCCGCCCCTCGCGGGCGTCCTGCTCGAGCTCCAGCTCCTCGCTCGCCACGACCCGGGGCAGGAGGCGAAGCCAACCTATCTCCCGGTTGAGAATCGGGGGCGCGGGCACGTAGCGCGGGTCATCCTCCCGGCGCAGGAGCGAGGCGATCAGCCCGAGGTAGCCGCTCAGCCCGAAGAGCAGCGGCGCGAGCACGGGCGGCCCCATGATTATGTTCATTATCGGCACCCGCCAGCCTCCCGGCTTCCGCCGCACCCCGCGCACGTGGAACACGAACCCGAGCAGGCCGTCGCCTATCGTGATCAGCGAGACCGCTGGCAGGACCGTGCGGGCGGCCTTCCGGTTCAGCGCACCGGCGACGCCCGCGACGAGCAGCATCGGGCTTATCACCACCGGGCTGTACATCTTGCGCTGGCTGTAGCTGCCCCGGTAGTGCTCGAACAGCACCTCCCAGCCGCTCGGCACGCTCGAGAGCCCCGCGATGAGCGAGAGGCTGCGCTGGAAGCGCCCCTCCCGCACGTGCTGCGCGACGATCTCCGCGTCGCGGACGGCCTGCTCGATGGCACTCGGTCGCCCAGTGAGGCGCGCGAGCAGCCCGCGCGGGCCCCCAAAGGCTCGCGCGGGCGTTGCGACGTCTGGTCTCATGCCTGCCTCCCGCAATGGTACGTTGTGAATCAATCAGCTCTCGGCGCGCGACACTTCAGGGGCCGGACACCGGACGGTGAAGCCGTGGACGCCGGGGGAAGGGCGGAAGGGTACACCCTTCCGCCCCGCGATCTCAGATCACCTGCCTGACCTGCTCCTTCAGCGTGTCCTCTATCACGGTCTTGATGATCTCGGATCGGTACTTCTCGCCGCGGATCAGGGCCTCGGCGAACTTCTTCGCCTGCTCGGTCGTGATCTTGCCGGGCAGAGGGGGCTCCTGCGGGTCCACGACCGCCTGGACGAGCACGGGACCGGGCTGCGCGAACGCGTCGCGCAGGATCCCGCCGCACTGCTCGGGGTCGTCTATCGTGTAGCCGGGCACCCCGCACGCGCGCGCGTACGTCTCGAAGTCTATCGGCTGCAGGTCCACCCCGTACTCGGGGTTGCCCTCGAGCACCATCTGCTCCCACTTGATCTGGCCGAGCGAGTTGTTCTTGATGATCACCACCTTGACGTTCATGTCGTACTTCTTCAGCGTGGCGAGCTCTCCCATCAGCATGGTGAAGCCGCCGTCCCCCACGAACGCGACCACCTGGCGCCCGGGGTAGGCCGCGGCAGCTCCCACGCTGTACGGCAGGCCGTTCGCCATCGTGGCGAGCATGCCGGAGAGCGAGAACATCATGTCCCCGCGCATGTTGATGTGCCGGGCCGCCCACGTCGCTATCGTGCCGCTGTCGGAGGAGACTATCGCGTCGTCGGACAGGATCTTGTCGAGCTCGTAGGCCACCACCTGGGGCTTCATCGGCTTGTCACGCCGGGTGCCCCGCTCCTCCATCAGCTGCCACCAGTCCTTCATGCGCTCCTGCGACTTCTCGAGGAAGCTGCGGTCCTCCTTCCTCTGAATCATCGGCAGCAGGGCCTGCAGCACCATCCGGCAGTCACCCACCAGCCCGACCTCGACGGGATACCGCAGCCCTAGGCGATCCGGGTTGACCTCTATCTGCACGCATCGTGCCTGTCCGGGCTTGGGGAGGAACTGGATGTACGGGAAGCTCGAGCCCGCGATGACGAGCGTGTCGCACTCCGTGATCGCGTCCTGGGACGGGGCGGTGCCCAGCAGCCCGATGCCGCCGGTGGTGTAGGGGCTGTCGTCGGGCACGACGGCCTTGCCGAGCAGGGGCTTGATGATCGGGCCAGCTACTTTCTCTGCGAGCTGCGTGACCTCCTCGCGCGCGCCGAGGCATCCCCGACCCGCCAGGATCGCCACCTTCTTGCCCGCGTTGATCACGTCCGCCGCCTGCTGCAGGAGCTGCTGCGAGGGCACGCTGGACTGCGCCTCGAAGATCACGCCGCTGTGCATCGGCACGTTCTCCATCGAGAGCTTCTCGTCCGAGGTAGTCCAGTCCTGGGTGTCCTTCGGGATCGTGATGTGCGCCACGCCGCGGTGTCCCAGCGCGGTCTTCACCGCCTCGTCCACCACGTTCACGACGTGCGCGGGCCCCATGACGCGCTCGTTGTACACGGTGACGTCCATGTACAGCTTGTCCAGGTCCACGTCCTGCTGCTGGTGTGTGCCGATGAGGTCGTGGAACGTGTGCCCGGTGATCGCGAGCACGGGCTGTCCATCCATGTTCGCATCATACAGGCCGTTGAGGAGGTGGATGCCGCCTGGGCCGGACGTGGCCAGGCAGACCCCGAGCCTGCCCGTGTACTTCGCATATCCGCACGCGGCGAACGCCGCTGCCTCCTCGTGCCTCACCTGGATGAAGCGAATCTTGTCCTGATGCGTGCGAAGCGCCTCGAAGATGCCGTTGATACCGTCTCCCGGCAGGCCGAAGATGGTGTCGACTCCCCAGCCGACGAGGCGCTCGATGAGCAGGTCCGCGGTGGTCTTGGCCATGGATTTCCCCCGTTTGGTGCATGCTGATCGGATCGGGCCGGTCGCGGGTCCGACGCTCGCCCACGGCCGAAGCGCAACATGCGTGCCAGGCGCTAAAGGGGCGTCGCGTAGCGGATCATCCCACCGTCTATGAAGAGAGTGGCGCCCGTGACGTACTTCGAGTCGTCCGAGGCCAGGTACACCGCCATCCGCCCGACCTCCTCGGGCGTGCCCATCCGGTGCATCGGGATCTGATCGAGCAGCGTCTCCATCTTCTTCGGGTCCGCGCGCGAGGCCGCGTCGATGGCCGTGGCTATCGCGCCCGGCGCGATGTTGTTCACGGTGATGCCGTGCGGCGCGAGCTCTACCGCGATGGTCCGCATCAGCATCCTGAGCCCACCCTTCGAGGCGCAGTACGGAGCGTTCGTGGGCATCGTCATGTCCTCGTGGATCGAGGAGATGTTGATGATCCTGCCCCCGCGACCCTGCTTCACCATCTGCCTGGCCGCGATCTGGCAGCCGAGGAAGGGGCCGGTCAGGTTCACGCCGATGACCTCGTTCCAGAGGTCCAGCGGGGTGTCGAGGAACGGCACCTTCTTCTCGATGCCCGCGTTGTTCACCATCACGTCGAGCCCGCCGAACTGCTGCACTGCGGCGTCCACCAGCTTCTGCACGTCGTCTGCCCTCGAGACGTCGGCCTGTACCGCGACCGCCTGCCCTCCGCCGTCCGAGATGCTACTGACGACCTCTTCCGCTCCCTCTGGGTGGCTGTGGTAGTTCACCACGACCGCTGCTCCCTCCCGCGCGAACTCGAGGGCTATGCCCTTGCCGATCCCGGAGGAAGAGCCGGTGACGACCGCGACCTTGTCCTTCAGCTGCATTGCCTGCTTCTCCTGTGTGGTTGGTGTGGTCCGTGGGGACGCCTCATCCGTCGCATCAGCTGTGCCAGTAGCGGCCGTCGGCCCCAGAATGACAGGCTGAGGACGGGGGCCGGGCGGTGCTCGGAATGACGTGCTATAGTGGTCGCCCGGATGCCGGATCAGGCGCCGGCTTCGGGATCATGGTCTCTGATGCGCGAGTAGTGTCGGTAGAGGCGTGTGCGGTTGCCGCACGTGGAGCCGCTGCACCACCTCCGGCTGCGGTTCCTTGTCTCGTCGAAGAACAGCTCGCCGCACGGCCTGCCCGGGCTGCCCGGACACTCCTTCAGCCGCTCCAGCTCGGGCGAGGTGAGCAGCTCTGCTGCGGAGCGCGCGATGGGTCCGAGCATCCAGCCTAGCTCATCCTTCGGGTCGAGCCACTCCCGGCGAAAAACCTCGCTGGCGTGTACAATGCGCACAGGCACAGTCACCCTGGCGAGCTCGGCGTTGAGCGCGTCCAGGTCCGAGGTTGGCGGCTCGGCTCGATTGGCCACAGCCGAGAGGATCCCCCGCATCGCCTTCCGCAGGCCAATGACCCTCTCGTGCGCCTCCACCGCCTCCCGCGGACGCCGCGCGGCCTCCTCCAGCAGATGGCGCGCCTCATCATCGGCGAGCAAGCCCTCGCATCGCGCCCAGCGCACAAAATCGCCGTAATCGCGCAGGAACTCGACCTGGTCCCTGAGGCGCAGCCACTCAATGCTGTTGACGAGGTCCACACACGGCCAGCCAGTGGTGCCCGGCGCCGATGCCCCGCGCCAGTCCAGCGACTCGTCCCTGTCCACGCTTCCCACGTCTCCTTCTGGCCCGAAATATGCTATAGACGCTTTGAGCATTTATTGGCTCATCAGGTTCTAGAGCATTATAGCGACGCGCGAACGGGAGAGGAGACAAAGATGGCACTTGGCATCGGCGATGTCGTGTTCGACTGCGCCGACCGGGAACGGGTCATTCCGGAAGCTGAGCTGGCCCGGCTGGGGGTGAGGGGGCTCGAGCGCCACGAGGGTGGCGGGGAACCCTGGACGGTGATGACCGACCCCCAGGGCAACGAGCTCTGCATCAGCTGACCGATGACGGACGAGCACCGTTGACTGCCAAGCGGGATAGGAGGGAGACGAAGGTCGGCCCGGCATCGCGGAAGGGGCTGGCGCTCGCACTGCTGTCCCTCGCCTCGTTCGTGGGCACGCTCAGTACCAGCGTCGTGACCGTCGCCCTGCCCTCGATAGGGTGTGAGCTCGACTTCTCTGCCGGAAGCCTGCAGTGGGTGCTCGCGAGCTACTCGCTGGTCTCTGGCGGTCTGCTCCTGCTCGGTGGGCGAGCGGGCGACCTCTTCGGACGCCGACGGCTCCTGTTGGTGGGCCTCACTCTGTTCGCGCTGGCCTCGATGGCAGGAGGGCTCTCGGCGTCCCCCTGGATGCTCCTCGCGGCCCGGACGGCCCAGGGTATGGGAGCCGCTGCGTTCGTGCCAGCCTCGCTCTCGCTCGTCACCGGCATCTTCGAGGAGGGATCGCAGCGCGATCGGGCGGTGGGCATCTACTCGGCCCTGGGAGCCCTCGGCTTCGCCACCGGCATCGTCCTGGGCGGTGTCCTCACTCAGCTGCTGGGCTGGCGCTCTGTGATGTTCGCCGCGGTGCCGATAGCGCTGTCCGTGCTCCTGCTTGCACCATCCGCGGTTCCCGAGAGCCGCGATCCGGGCGATCACAGGCGGCTGGACCTGCCGGGGTCCATGACCGTGACGCTGGGGCTCGCTTCGCTCCTCTATGCACTCTCCGAGGGCAACGACGGCGGGTGGACATCAAGGGTGACGCTCGGGCTACTCGCCCTGGGCATCGTCCTGCTCGTCGGGTTCGTGCTCATCGAGCGTCGGGCGAGGGCACCACTGGTCCCACTCTCGATCTTCCGCATACGTCCCGTCGCCGTCGCCAACGCCGCCGTCACGCTCCACGCGACCTCTGCCGCCTCGACCTACGTACTGACGCTCTACCTGCAGGACGTCCTGGGCCGCTCCCCGCTGGAGTCTGCCCTCACCTACCTGCCGGTGCCGATCGTGGGGGCCGCAGCGGCCCCCGTGGCCGGTCGCCTGATACACGGCCTCGGTGGGCCGAGACCGACGCTGATCCTCGGGTTGGTCGCCACGACCTCTGGGTGGCTCCTGATGGTACCGATGCGCGCGGACGGAGGGCTCGCGCTCGTGATCGCGGGCGGTGTGATCGCTTCCGCGGGCAGGGTCGCCACGTTCGTTGCCACGGCGATCATTGCCACGTCCGCTCTGGGCGAGGGCCGGAAGGGGCTGGCGTCCGGAATGCTGAATACCTCGGGACAGCTGGGGGGCGCCTGGGGTCTGGGCGTCGTCGGCGCCATCATTTCCGCCCGCACGGGCGCCGCGGGAGGGGAGCTGGCGGACCCGGAGGTGCTCGTCACCGCCCTCCGGTGGGGAGCGGTCGCCGTCGTGGCCTTCGTCGCTCTCGCCCTGGTGATCGTCCTCGTGGGGCTGCGCGGCGGAAGGGCGAAACGGCAGGAACCTCGGAACGCACGGTAGTGAGAGGAGGACCTTCGTGCCAATCAGTATCGAGGAGATAACGTTCGACTGCGCGGACCCCGAGCGCGTGTCGCGCTTCTGGGCCAGGGCGCTCGGGTATCAGGTGACAGAGCTGGACGACCGGCACGCGAAGCTCGACCATCCCGCGGGCACGGGGCCGAGGCTGCACTTCCAGAGAGTGCCCGAGCCGAAGGTGGCCAAGAACAGGGTGCACCCGGACCTGTGGACCGAAGATCTGGACGCGGAGGTGGCGCGGCTCGAGGGGCTGGGCGCGAGGGTGCTAGAGGTATTCGATGAGCAGTCGGGACGTCGGCGCGTGATGGCGGATCCGGACGGCAACGAGTTCTGCCTGGCGGGTCCTGTGTAGGATCGAGCGCAGTCCTCGACCGAGGCTCGGGCCACGCGGAAGGAGCACGGCGGACCCTCAGCGGGATGATGCTGAGCACGCGCGGGACCTTAGGCGGTCGTGCAGCCCACCTCCTCGCCTCATACCAAATCCGGGTAATGAGTATGTCATTCTGAGGCCGCAGGCCGAAGAATCTGTCCGGGAGGCTTTGCCGCGTCCTCCCTTGTAGATCCTTCGCGGAGTTTACCCTCGAGCGCAGCGAAGGGCTCAGGATGACAGACGTCGGCAATGCCTGGATGACAATGTATTGGTGTTCACTCGGAAACTGTATCACAGGCTCATTCTCCGCCCCGATACGATCTCCGAAACTCCCACCTCGCCCTCAGCACCCTCTGGCGGGCCGCCTCGGGGGTGATCCCGAGCCACAGGGCGACCTTCAATGGATGCTGGGACTATATCTACAATAACATCGGCTTCCTTCCAGGAGCGTACTCAGCACCCGCGTTTTGGACACAGACGTTCGAAAGCGACGGAAGCATCCCCGACACCTACGAGTGGACGTACGAAGGGCAGGCGGCGATCGAGCCGGGACCCTCTGGTTGGTGCGAGGGATCGGTGTGCGCCCAATTCTTTGGAGGCCAGGATTTGAGCAGCTCCCACGCACTGTTGTGGCAGTGGAGCAACTCGGCCACGAACGGCTCCGGAGATTACGACCTGATCAATGCCAGCAGGCGGGTCCTGCGCGCCGAGGATCGTCTGAGGGATCATCCAAATCCGAGGGCCTGGCTGTATCGCACGGCGTAGAATATGTCGAGGAACCGCTTGCGACTCCTCCTCCGCCGACGCTTCAAGGAGCTGAGGCGGTACTCCGCGGTGAGCCGGGAGAACTGGGCTGAGATCACAGACCTGCGCGTGGCCCTCGAGAGGCTGAGCCGGATGCAGCGAAACGCGATCGTGCTGCATCACTACCTCGGCTTCAGCATCGAGGAGACCGCACAGGTGATGGGCTGTCGGGAAAGCTCCGTTGTCACCCACCTGCGGCGCGGACGCGAGCGGCTGGAGAGAATGCTGGAGATAAGGGGTTATCAAATGAACGGTGATTACCATAGAGCGCGAAGCTTCATCGAGTCGGCGGGTCCGGCACGCCCCGAGGTGATCGAGCGCCTCCACAGGCTGGCGGAGGCTCGCAGGCGCAGGAGGGCCTTCCCCATCCTGGCCTTCTCGGCGGTGATCGCGGCCGCACTCGTGCTCGTGGCCGTCCTCCTGATCAGGGCCTGGGGAACCCCCTCAGGTAGCCTCTCTATCGCTGGCGGCAATCCGATGGCTACACCCTCGCCGACCTCATCTGGGCATCCTCGGTGCGCCGACGATCGGCTGAGTGTGAACACGCCCGACCATTGGGTCGGTGCGGGCATGCACATGTTCACCAACCAGCTCACAGTCAGGAACACGGGCACGGACACGTGCGAGCTGAGAGGGTATCCGAGCATCAGGATCGTGCTCGCGAGCGGGAGGCCCATCGAGATCGAGGTCGTGGACCGTACCTCCGTCCTCTTCGGGCGGGACATACCCTCCCGCACCGTGACGCTAGCTCCGGGGCAGGCCGCACAGTTCTTCGTCGAGTGGTCCGATCTTCCCCCCGCCACGTCCACGAGCCCGAGCTGCACGAGCTCACCTGCCACCGTCGAGGTCACTCTCCCGGGAGGGCAGCGGGCCTTCTCCCTCCACGGCACCGGTATCGTCCCGTGCGCCCACAGCAGGCTGTGGGTGTCGCCCATCATGCCGGGTACCGCGTTGCCCGGCAGCCAGCCCGCGACGGCCGCGGCCGTGACTGGCCACCACTGCACCCCCATACTCTTCGGGGTGTCCATAGGGAAGGCGCAGGTCGCACAGCAGGGGAATCGGCTGTCCGGGGCAGGCGGCTGGACCGTGATCCTGCACCTGAGGAACAAGACCTCTTACCTCGCGTCTTACACCCGGGACCATGTAGGACACTACGTGGCGGTCCTGCTCAGGGGGAGGGTAGCCGCCACTTTCAGGATCTCGCGGCCGATCACGAACGGCGAGGTCCGAGTGCTCGGGCTGAGCCGCGAGCGGGCCAGCGCCCTGGCCCGGGAGAAGGATAGGCTGTTGCTGGTCGACTCCGGGCACCGGGTACTGCCTATCGGCCAGCGCCCGAACCCGGGCGACTGCAGTTGAGTTGTTCGCATCTCCCTGTCGTGGAGTCCCGAATGCGTGGAGGGCTCCGGAAACAGGATGTGTGCGCCCGCCTCACCCGAGGCACTGCCCCTATCCGTCGAACTGGAACCACCTCGTCCGCTCGGGTGTATGGTATTTCGGAAGGAGGGCACGGCCGACCCGGCGAGCCTCCCCAAACTGCTTACGAGTGCGAGGTCGGGGGTCCAGTGGCTCAACTCGGCACTGGTACTCGCAAGCGGGATGCTGTTCCTTCTTTCAGGAGGGCGTTGAGGTATGAAGGGCTACGGCAGCTTCGGTGTGGTCATCATCTTCGCGGTCCTGCTCCTGGCATGCGCGTCTGGCAGAATGTCGCAGGCCGGACGGTCACAAACTCCAGCGCAGAACGGTGTTGTGCCGAGAGCTACCCAGCACAGCAGGAACGGGCACCTGGCCTCGCCCTCGCCTACGCAGGTAATCACCGCCACCACACGGCCAGCTGGCAATAACCCCGTTCCCACAACCACCCCTCCCACTGTAG
>CADDYR010000159.1 GCA_902810765.1 Chloroflexota bacterium | reverse complement strand
TGCCGGGTGTGAGCGGCCCCCCCGCGCGCAGGGCGGCCAGGCGCGCGGCGGCCTTGTCGCCCATGAGCTCGATCGCCTCGGGCGACGGTCCAACCCACACGATACCCGCCTCCGAGCAGGCCCTCGGCAGCTCGGGGTTCTCCGCCAGGAATCCGTAGCCGGGGTGGAGCGCGTCCACGCCCGCGCTCCTGGCCACGGAGACCACCTTCCGCACGTCCAGGTAGCTCTCCTGCGCGGACCTGCCACCGATCGCGTACGCCTCCTCCATCCAGTCGAGAAAGGGCGCGTCTCGGTCAGCGTCGGAGTAGAGCCCTATCGGCACGACACCCAGGTCCCTGCACGCCCTCGCGACGCGCACGGCGATCTCCCCTCGGTTGGCGATCAACAGCCTTCTGAACATGCCCGAACCTCGTCACAGGAACAGCGCTACGCCCACCACTGCGCCCGACCCACCGGGAGGCGTCAGCGCCCGCCTTCCGCCCGCTCGTACGTGAGCGCGACGACGCCCGAGCCGAGCGCCTTCGCGTCCACCAGCCGCACGGTGGTGGCTATCCCGTCTCTGAACAGACGCTTGCCCTTGCCCAGGACGACCGGATAGACCAGGAGGTTGTACTGATCAATGAGGTCCTGCTCGATCAGTGAGCCCACGAGCTGGCCGCTGCCGAAGATCAGGATGTCCTGTCCCGGCTGCGCCTTCAGCCGGGACACCTCCTCGGCGACGTGCTCCCTGATGATGGTGGATGGCCGCCACTCCGCCTCCTCCAGCGTCGTCGAGACGACGTACTTGGGGAGGCCGTTAATCCTGTCGGCATAGCCCTCCTCGTCCTTCCTGCCCGGCCATGCCGCGGCGAATCCCTGGTACGTCACGCGCCCCAGGAGCAGAGCGTCGACGGCGAACAGCTCGTCACGCTTGAATCCGGCGATCTCGTCGTTCCAGTAAGGCATCGTCCAGGATGGTTCCTCCATCACGCCATCGAGCGACACGAACTCCGAAACGATGATCTTGCGCATCTGCCTGCCCCCTTGTGTGTTGCTCTATTACGCTACAGCATCTCGTACCGGCGCGCTACCCCCGCCCGCTCTCCGGGGGCCGGCTGATGGCAGCTCCGCTCGCGACGACAAGTACCCACATCGGATGGGGCTCGGGGACGTGTGTCGCCGAGGCCGGGCATAGGAGTCTATGAACAGGAAGGCTGCGCAACGGTTAGCCGAGACCCGGAGCCCTATCTGAGCTTACGGTCGGCCGGAAGGGTATGGGGGCCGCACCTGGGGTGAGCCGGGCCTCCGAAGGGTCCCTCTTACCCCCTGATACCGAGTACCTCGCCGGCATTCAGCACCAGCCCCGCGAGCACCCCGGACTCGATGCTCTCACCGGGACCCGCCGTGTACGTGCTGCGATACCTGCCGTTCGAGGGATCGGTGCGGCGCTCGACGAGCCCGCCCTCCAGATCCACCAGCCACGCCTCGGGGATACCCACGCTCGCGTACAGCGGCAGCTTCACTCGTGAGTCGTGCTCTAGCGAGGTATCGGCCACCTCGATTATGAGCAGCACGTCCTTCGGGGTCGGGAGCTCGAGGCCGTACTCCCTCTCCCTCACCACCGCCAGGTCGGGCTCGGGCTCGCCGTATGGTGGGACGGAGATCGGGCTCTGCACGTTCACCCGCCACTCATCGCCTGCGGCTCGCACCAGCAGACGGGTGAGCTTGCCCACCACCTCCACGTGACGGCCCCCGACGGGGCTCATCTGGACGATCTCCCCGCCGATGAGCTCGACCCTGTCGTCTTCGCCCAATATACCCGCCTCGGCCATCTTGTGGTACTCGTCCACGGTGATGCGTCTGGTTCGAGTGGCCATATCGCCTCCAACATCAACCCGTCGGATGCCCTCACCTCCGAGTATACAGGCAGGAGTACTTCGCTTGCCCTGTGCTTCCCGAAGCCCCAACCCCGGTATCCGCCTCTGAAGCGGGCAGGGTTCCCGTTCCGCCGTCGGCCATCACCCTCTCACCCAACCGCTCCTCCACCCATCGTCTGCAGGAGGCGAGGTCAGGTGTGACGACGGGACGGGTATTGTATCCGGTCGCCCCTGCGGTCGAGCGCGAGGCGCGGATATCGGTTCTCGTGAGCCTCGACGCGTCCCGCGTGGGCCCAGCGCGGCGTGACGCGCAGATCCTCGCTGGCGGACTCGAGCAGAGACAGCGCGGCCGCTATCGCCGCTGCAGTCTCCTCGTCCGGTGGGCTCTCAAAGCGGTATGTTGCCATGCTTCCTCGCCGGCGTGGGCTCGCGCTTGCCCTGGCACGCCTCGAGCGCCCGGACCAGCACACGCCTCGTGTCCCTCGGCGGTATCACGTCGTCGACGTAGCCGCGAGAGGCGGCGTGGTACGGATCGGCGAACTCCGCGCGGTACTCCTCGATGAGCTGCTGGGTGAGGGCCTCCGGGTCCTCCGCCTCGGCCAGCCGCCGCCTGTGCAGCACTCTCACCGCCCCCTCCGGCCCCATGACCGCGATCTCGGCAGTGGGCCACGCGAAGTTGAAGTCGGCGCGGATGTGCTTGGAGCACATCACGTCGTACGCCCCTCCGTAAGCTTTGCGGGTGATCACCGTGAGCTTCGGCACCGTCGCCTCGGCGTACGCGTACAGCAGCTTCGCGCCGTGCCTGATGATCCCGCCGTACTCCTGATCGGTACCCGGCAGAAACCCCGGCACGTCCACGAAGGTGAGGAGGGGGACGTTGAACGCGTCGCAGAACCGCACGAACCGCGCGGCCTTCGTGGAGGCGTCTATGTCGAGCGTGCCCGCCAGCACCCTCGGCTGGTTGCCCACCACGCCGATCGGGCGCCCGCTGAGCCGGGCAAATCCCACAACTATGTTCTCGGCCCACCCGGCCTGAACCTCGAACAGCTCCCCATCGTCCACGACCGCCGAGATGACTGCCTTCATGTCGTAGGGCTTCGAGGGGCTGTCGGGCATCAGGGCCTCGAGCCCCTCGCAGTCGCGGTCCGGCGGGTCATCGGGCGGGAAGTACGGCGGATCCTCCAGGTTGTTCTGTGGTATGAAGCTCAGCAGCGCGCGCACCTGCTCGAACGCCGTGGGCTCGTCCGGCGCCGCGAAGTGTGCGACCCCGCTCCGCGTGTTGTGGGTCGCGGCGCCCCCCAGCTGCTCGAAGCTCACCTCCTCGCTCGTCACCGCCTTGATCACCTCCGGGCCGGTGATGAACATGTAGCTGATGTCCTCGACCATGAACACGAAGTCGGTCATCGCTGGCGAGTAGACTGCGCCTCCGGCGCACGGCCCGGCGATCACGCTGAGCTGCGGGATCACCCCGCTCGCCTGCACGTTCCGCCAGAATATCTCGGCGTAGCCCCCGAGCGCGACGACCCCCTCCTGTATCCGCGCCCCTCCGGAGTCGTTGATCCCGATAACGGGCGCGCCCATCTTCATCGCGAGGTCAAGCACCTTCGTGATCTTCTCCGCCACCACCTCCCCCAGAGACCCTCCGAACACAGTGAAGTCCTGCGAGAACACGAACACCTGGCGGCCGTCGATCATCCCGAAGCCGGTGATCACCGCGTCCCCGAGCGGACGCCTGCCTTCGAGCCCCGGCGTGCGGTGCACCACCCACGAGTCGAGCTCCGTGAAGCTGCCCTCGTCGAGGAGCATCAGCACACGCTCTCGCGCGGTGAGCTTGCCCTTCTCGTGCTGCTTACGGTACTCGGCCTCCTTCGCGGCCTCCGCCGCCCGTCTCCGCTCCTCCAGCTCTCGCAGCTTCTCGTCCGCGCTCAACGGCTAGTACCTCGGCTCGAATTCCCCGAACACGTCGCGCAGCGCGTCGCATATCTCCCCGGTCGTCGCGAGCGCCGCCGCGGCGTCCTTGAGCGCGGGCAGGAGGTTCTCCGTGCCCTCCGCCCTGCGCCGGAGCTCGGCGAGCGCGCGCTCCACCGCGGCGGCGTCGCGCTCAGCCCTGAGGGCCCGGAGGCGCTCGCGCTGACTGCGATCCACCTCGGGGTCCACGCGCAGCACCTCGATCGGCGTCTCCTCGTCCTCCCGGAACACGTTCACGCCCACGACCTTCCGCTCACCCGACTCGAGCGCGAGCTGTCGTCTGTACGCCGACTCCTGTATCTGCGCCTGCATCCAGCCCGTCTCGATCGCCCGGACCGATCCGTCCTGCTCATCCACCCGCCGCATCAGCTCCAGCACCTCTTCCTCCAGCCGGTCCGTCAGATCCTCGACCAGATACGAGCCCCCGAGCGGGTCGGCGACCTCGGGCACGCCGGTCTCGTACGCGAGCACCTGTTGGGTGCGCAACGCGAGCCTCGCGGCCTCCTCCGAGGGCAGCGCGAGGGCCTCGTCGTAGGAGTTGGTGTGCAGGCTCTGCGCGCCACCGAGCACGGCAGCGAGTGCCTGGTACGCCACACGCACGATGTTGTTCATCGGCTGCTGGGCGGTGAGGGAGGCGCCGCTCGTCTGGCAGTGGAACCGCAGCTGCGCCGACCTCGGGTTCCTCGCGCCGAACCTCTCCCTCATCAGCCTGGCCCAGACGCGGCGTGCGGCCCTGAACTTCGCCACCTCCTCGAAGAGGTCGCTGTCCGCGACGAAGAAGAAGCTGAGCCGGGGCGCGAACGAGTCTATCTCCAGCCCCGCGGCGAGCGCCGCCTGGCAGTACGCGACGGCGTTCGACAGCGTGAACGCCACCTCCTGCACGGCGGTCGCGCCCGCCTCGCGCAGGTGGTAGCCGCTGATGCTGATGGGGTTCCAGCGCGGCAGGTGCTGGCCGCAGTAGGCGAACGTATCGGTCACGAGGCGCATCGAGGGGCCGGGCGGATAGATGAACGTGCCCCTGGCCGCGTACTCCTTCAATATGTCGTTCTGGATCGTGCCGGAGAGCGCCTCGCCCGGCACCCCCTGCTCCTCGGCGACGAGCTGGTACATCACGAGGAGCAGGGCCGCGGGCGCGTTGATCGTCATCGAGGTGCTCACCCTGTCGAGCGGTATGCCCTCAAGCAGGTCCTCCAAGTCCCGCAGCGAGGATATCGCCACGCCCACGCGGCCGACCTCGCCGGCGGCGAGGGGGTGGTCGGAGTCGTACCCCATCTGCGTCGGCAGGTCGAACGCGATAGAGAGGCCGGTCTGCCCGTGCGCCAGCAGGTACCTGAAGCGAGCGTTGGCCTCCAGCGCGCTGCCGTATCCGGCGTACTGGCGCATCGTCCACAGCCTCGCTCGGTACATCTCGGGATAGATGCCCCGCGTGTAGGGGTACTCGCCCGGGTCCGGCTCGGGGGGCCTCCCGACATCCCGGTACACGGGCGCGAGCGGTATGCCGGAGGCGGTCACGTGCTCAGCCGCCATCCCGAGCCTCCGCCGCCTGCACCAGCTCCACGAGCACACCGCCCGCGCTCTCCGGATGCACGAACGCCACCTGCCTGCCGCGCAGGCCCGCGCGCGGCACCTCGTCAATCAGCCGCGCCCCCCGGGCGCGGAGCCGCTCCAGCTCCGACCTCACGTCCTGCACCCGGAACGCCACGTGGTGCATTCCCGGTCCCCGCCTCTCCAGGAACCTGGCGACCCCCGTGTCGCTCCTGGTCGGCGCCAGCAGCTCGAGCAGGCCGCGGCCGTACCTCAGCTCCGCCACCCGGACGCCCTGATCGGTCAGCTCCTCCCGATAGACGACCTCCGCGCCCAGCAGCTCGACGTACAGCCTCACGGCCGCCTCGAGGTCGTCCGTGACCACGCCGACGTGGTCCAGCGCGCGCGCCTCGCGCGCCCCACCCGTTCCGCTCATCTCGACAGCCACGAACAGATGATATGCGCATCCGGGCGGGAAAGTCCAGCACACGAGTACGGGGGTGGCGCGGGATCGGGGGAAGTGGATATGAAAAGAGGTCGTGCACCCCTTGTCGGCCACGACCCTCCGGCTTGACACCCGTCAGCCAGCTCCGGCCAGGCCGCCCCGCAACACCCGAAAGCGCCTGCTTACCGTTGCTTCCTCCCGGACCTGGCGGGGTTCACAGGTTTTCGCCGTGCGGGACCCGGCCATCAACGCCGCTTGACGGGCTCAGTCCCAAAGAGCCGGGCCTCGAAGGGGAGTTCAACCCCGCTGTAGCGGATTGCGGGTACAGGGCACCGCTAGTTCCCCGTCTAGCACGACCGCAAGCATGATACGTGCACGGTCCCCACGGGGTCAAGGTCGGTGCCGCGATTCGCGCGGCCGGGCCGCGTGCTCCTCCATCGCGTCGGTAACCTCCCGCAGGAAGCGCCCGACCACCTCCCTGTGCTCGCCGGGCAGGGCATTGACCGTGCCGCGGATCTGATCTATGAAGGGGCGCTCGTGACGGAGCACCTCCTCGCGGGCCTGCTCCGTCACCGTGAGCAGCCAGCTGCGCCTGTCGCTCGGATTCGGGTTGCGCATCAGATACCCCATCCCCTCCAGACGGTCGACCAGTCCCGTCACCGCGCCCGAGGTGAGGTGCAGCCTCTCCGCGAGCTGGCTGGCGGTGAGCTGCCCGGAGGCGTCGAGGTGCTCGATGGCCGCGATCTCCGACAGCGTGAGCTTCATGCTGCGCGCGAGCGCGGCCGCGAACCTCAGGTTGGCCGAGCTGAGCGTGCGAAGCAATCGCGAGACCTCGGAGGCGGTGTAAGGTGACAACGGGCTCCGTCCTTTGGGAGATGGAGAGACAAACGTCAGCGCAGATTCTACAGCAACTCCCCGCACACGGTCCAGACCCGACCCTTCGGCGCGCTGTGTTATACTCGGCTGGGAACCGCCCCCGCCATCTTCCCGAAAGAGAGACCACTGGCAAGGCATACTTCTATCGTCCGGCGCGAGGACTTCCCGGCACCGGGGTGGCTCATCCGCCAGCCGTGATGAGCCCTGGCCGTGCCGTGGCCGCACGGGAGGAAGCACCGTCCGTGAGCAGCTCGCCCGCCATCGAGACCCGGAAGCTCTGCAAGGCATACGATCGGGCCTGGGCGCTCCGCAACGTCGACCTCACGATCGAGCCCGGCGAGCGCGTCGCGCTGCTCGGGCCCAACGGCGCGGGCAAGACGACGCTCCTGCGCGTGCTCGCGACCCTCGCGAAGCCCACGCGGGGGAGCCTCCGAGTCCACGGCCTCGACGCGACCCGCGACCGCCAGCGCGTGCGGCGGATCGTCGGGTTCACGGGCCACACCCCGCCGCTGTACGACGATCTGTCGGCGCTGGAGAACCTCGAGTTCTACGCTTCGCTATACGGGCTCCCGCGCCCCGCCGAGAGGTACGCGCCGCTCCTCGAGGCCGCCGGGCTCTCGCACGTCGCCGATACCCGCGTGCGCACTTTCTCCAGAGGCATGAAGCAGCGGCTGGCCCTCGTCCGCGCGGTGCTCCACGATCCCTGGATCCTCCTGCTCGACGAGCCGGAGACCGGGTTGGATCGGAGCGCGCTCGCGTTCCTCGGAGCCCTCGTGCGCACCGAGCTCGGCGAGGGCGGTCGCGAGCCCCGCACCGTGGTGCTCTCGACGCACAACACCGCACTCGCGACGGAGCTGGCCACCAGGGTCGTGGTGCTCGACTCGGGGAAGATTTCTCAGGACCTGGCGGCGAGCCAGTTCTCGGGGAGCGCGCTCGCGGGCAGGTCATTGCGCCCGGGAGGCTCGGCGTGAGCGCGACGGCCCGACAGGTCTGGGCGATACTCCGGAAGGACCTGATGATCGAGCTGCGGAGGCGCGAGCTCGTCGTCTCGATGCTCGTATTCGCCCTGCTGATCGTCGTGACGTTCAACTTCGCGTTCGACCTCCGGGTGCAGAGCGTGGTGTCCGTCGGCCCCGGAGCGCTCTGGGCGGCCGTGCTGTTCGCGGTGCTGCTGAACGTCGGCAGGACGATCGTCGTCGAGAGGGACCGGGGCGCGTGGGACGGCCTGCTCGCCGCCCCCCTGGAGCCGGGGGCGTTGTACCTGGCGAAGCTCCTGGGCAACGTCGCCTTCACCGCGGCGATGGAGGTCGTGCTCGTGCCCGCGTTCGCCGCGATCTACGACCTGAATGTCGTCGCGCCACGTATCCTGCTCGCGCTGTTCCTGGGCACGGTGGGGCTCGCGGCCGTCGGCACCCTCTTCGCCGGGGTGCTCGCGAGCACTCGTGCTAGGGAGGCGATGATGCCCGTACTGCTCTTCCCGCTGCTCCTGCCGGTGGTGATCGCGACGGTGAAGGCCACCTCCGAGAGCCTCAGCCCGAACGCCGTGATGGGCTCGGAGCCGTGGACCGGGCTGCTCGCGGCGTTCGATCTCCTGTTCGTCACCCTGGGGTACGCGCTCTTCGACCACGCCGCCGAGGAGTGAGGCGGCTTCAGGGCCGCTCGGTGCGCTGCTGCCGCGTGGTCTGCTGCGAGCCGGGAAGCTCGGGGTTCGCCGTCTGCTGCTTCAGGAGGCTCACCTGAGCCTCCAGCTCGCGTATCCGGCGGGTATGGCGCCTGCGCTCGAGCCTGCGCCTCACGCCGCTCTGGAGCCCCAGCAGGAACGCGACGACGAAGCCCACGACGCACGCGACCACGATCACTACGCCCAGAGGCACCAAGCCGGTGGACCAGCCCAGGAAGTTGACGTGCACCTGAGCGTTGTTCTGCACGCCGATGATGACCAGGATGATCGCGATTATGAGCGCGAACACGGCGAGCGCTCTCGACACCGAAGTTCCCTCCTTCGCCGCCTGCAGCACAAGTATGCCACAACTCCCCGTCCGCCGCTTCCGATCGCATTGCCGGGCTTCTAAACGATCTTTGAGCCTATCCTCTCCAGTTATGGTACACCCCCGAGCTCGGGTATATAATCTGCCGCGTGAGCCCGCGGCTCCGAACTCGCGACCAATCAACCCAACACTCCAGAGGAGACCAGACAAAATGAGTGCGGTAAGTGACTTCAAGGAGTTCCTGCTACGAGGGAACGTGGTGGATCTGGCGGTGGCCGTCGTGATCGGCCAGGCGTTCGGGACCGTCATACAGGCACTCATCAGGGACATCATCACGCCGATCATCGCGGCTTTCGGGGGTACTCCGGACTTCTCGAGCGTCTACTTCACGGTGAACAACAGCAGGTTCCTGATCGGCGACTTCATCAACGTGCTCATTGCGTTCGTCGTGATCGCCGCGGTCGTCTTCTTCATCGTCGTCCGGCCGGTGAACCGGCTGATGGAGCGCTACGGCAAGAGCGGGGTGGCGGACACACGCGAGTGCCCGCAGTGCCTGAGCGCGATCCCCATCGCCGCGACCAGGTGCGCGTTCTGCACCTCCGAGCTCGGCGCGGCCTAGAGCCTGCCCGGGGCCATCCGAGGTACGCGGCGGAACGAGAGCCCGCGCGCCCGTGCGAGCTCTCGTCGTGCCCTCAGGAGGACTGGTATATCGTAGTAAGGATGGAGCTGAGGAGGAACACGACCAGCCCGAGCACGAGGATCAGGGTCGGCACGGGCAGCAGACTCCTCCACCTGCCGTAGGCCGTGCCCGCC